>JALVWW010000072.1 GCA_027023175.1 Campylobacterales bacterium | reverse complement strand
AACATCAAAGAGCAGCACTCAATCTAAACATCCCTCACGGCAAACTAAAAAAAGGGTATCTTTTAACAACAAAAGGATACTTTAGAGGTTTTAATGCAGTTGAAGTTTACATAAAAAGTGCTTTTGGTAAAAAATTGCAGCACAACCTTAATGTGCAATTTATCAGCGGAGCTAAAAGTATCGGTGCCAAGATCCATCTTTATGATATAGATATTGATGGTGGAAAATTAGCCAAAATAAATTTTGATGATAAAATGTATCTTATGCATAATGATAGTTTTATAATTTTGCACAATGGTTCGCTTTTAGGTGGAGGAGTAGTATTAGATCCATTAAATGATCCCATTAAAAAGCTAAAAAAGATACCTATACTTCTTGCTTTATTGAAAAAAGATTATAAAACGGCTTTCTCTTTACTATCCTACAATCACAAAAAAGGTTTTGGTTTAGTCTCTTCTGTTCAAAGGTTTGGAAAAACACATGAAGAAGCTTTAGAGATCGCCAAAACATTAGAAGATATTTTTGTAGATGAAAAAGAGCTGGTATTGTATCCTCTTTCAACAAAAGAGATTTTAAAAAATGAGATAAGAAACATATATGAAAAAAACCCATATGCTATGCTTTCACCCTCTTCATTGGCTTTGAGAATGAAGTGGGCAAGCCACTCTTTCATAGAAAGTACTCTACAGGAATTTGTTAAAAGTGGATTTTTGGAAGTTGTAAACAATATTTATAAAAGAGTTGATATAGGCGATATCGACTTTGAAAAAGAGTTAAGTTCAAGAGTTTTACAAATACTTGAAAACGAGGGTTTTGCTCCTACCGCTCCATACAATCTTTATGACAGACTTGATATAGATAGAAAACTTGGAGATAAAACTCTTAAAAAATTAACTTCAAATAAAAAAGTTGTGAGGATTGCTCACAATCTTTTCATAACTTCATCCAATCTTTCTAAAGTTGTTGCTTTGCAAAAAGAGATTATAAAAGATGAGGGATATATAGATATAAAAAATTTTAAAGAAAAATTAGCTCTTAGCAGAAAGTATCTTATAGGATACCTTGAATATCTTGACAAATTTGATGATATAACAAGAGAAGGAAATAAAAGAGTATTTACTGCTTAGCTCCCAATGGAACTAAGCAGTAACTTTATAATTAGCAAGAAGGAACGTTACCACTATCACTTGCATAGTTATAGAAAAAGTCATAATAATTTTTCAAATATCTTTTTTTCAATGCTTTGTCTTTAACTTTTGGACAAAACTTTTTAATCTCATCTTTTAATTTACCTGCATCTTCTATAGCTTTCCACTCTGCTTGAGTATGTTTTTTTGACATTACCGCACCGTTAAAACCACAAGCTTTTTTTAACTTTTTAAGATAAAGCTTTTGACCTTTTGCTGAATCAGCGAAAGCTGAAGTGCTCATAAAACTTAGACCCAATACTGCTATAAAAATAGCTCCTAACAATTTCTTCATATACTCTCCTTATAAAATTTATTATATTATACCATATTTTTTGTGTAAAAATCGTGAAATTAGTGCTCTCTTATTTTAGAAACCGAAAATAATTTCTCAATGATTACATAAACCGCCAAAATTACTCCAAAAGAACCGATAACCACTAAAACTTCTGGTATTTCAGGAGGATAGTAGTAATAATCTTTTATCTTTGTATATTGATCATACATTTCAAAACCGGTTCCAAATCTATCACTCATAGGAAATGCGTTACCTGCATAAACAAATATATATCTGCCGACATAAGTACCGATTATCATAAAAACCGAAGCTATGACAGTTAGTATATTTCTGCTCTCTCTTAACATTAAAAGGTATGGAATTGTCATAGCCAACAGTATATATCCACCGAAGAATGCATATTTAAACGGTCCAAAAAGTATCAAAAATGCCCACTCTTTATCTATAGATAGATATGCAACCGCTTCGTAAACAGCCAACAAAGTTATACAAATAAGTGCTGTTTTTCTTAGAACCTCTATAAGTGAATGATACCTTTTTCCTAAGTTTTTTCTAAAAGCAAAAAAACTATACACTCCCATTACTCCAATAGCAGCAACATAGGCTGAAATGATAAAGTAAAGAGTAAGCACAGGATATGTAGTCCATAAATGTCTTGCCTTATTCATACTAAATAAATTTGCCTGAATATAATACTCAACTATATCAATAACTACTGAGAGCAAAAGTATAACAAAAGAGATCTTTTTAGCCCACCCTTTATTTTTTGTAAGAAGTAGATATATTTCAAATATAACAAATGGAATATAAACACTATACAAAGGAAGCATTTGCCACATACCGGCTTTAAAGTTAGGACTTAAAAACATCCAAAGCATATGTAAAGAGTTAAGATCAATTAATATTGTAAAAAGACCACCTATTACCATAGCAAGCCCCAAAGACATAAAACCAGCAGCAGTCTCTTTTATGATTTTAAGATTTAGTATCTCGTCCAAAGCTACTAAAAATATTATTCCGCTTCCTGTATATATCATATACATATAGTTTACGATATACAAACTCCAAGGAGCTTCTCTTTTGACCTCTCCGCCTTCTCCGTACAAGGCATCTTTAACATGCTCTATAAGCTGATGATTACCCGGATGCAAACCGGCATCATGAGCCAAAACAGCACCGTTAAAAAAGTATCTTAAATTCATTACTTCATAAACACCATATATGCCTATAGCAAGAAAGATATAAGCTAGTATCATAGTTTTATTGAACAAAAGCTCTTTTATGGAGACCCTGTTTATCTCAACTCCGGCAATTACAATTTTTTCCATTGCTTACTCCTTTTTGCTTTTGCTGCTTCTATGACCGGCTTAAAATCATCCCAAGTATGCAGTCTAGTATTATGACCTATAGAGTCTTCCGCATATTTTTCATTTTGAGGTACCAAATAAAATAGCTTAGGTACAGTTCCTTCATTCTCTTTTAGAACAAAGAATTTTCTCTTTTTAAGAAGTTGCACCAACTCTCCGTTTTCATCATCCAAATCACCAAAAAGTCTTACTTTTGTAGGACATGTTGCCTGGCAAGCAGTAGTATCATAACCTTTTGATATCCTAGTATCATAACAAAATGTACACTTATCAACCGCAAGTTTTTCATCATCCACAAATCTCGCATCATAAGGACAAGCTTCCATACAACCTTTACAAAGTATACATTTTTTATGATCTACAAATACTAATCCACCATCTACAAAGTGACTAGCTCCAGTTGGACAAACTTCTACGCAAGGTGCATCAAGACAATGGTTGCATTGACTTGGATAAAAGTTTACATACAATCTGTCCAGTATCATTTGTTCAGTCTGTCCTACCCAGATACGCTGCTTATCAGCTCCTAGTTGGACATTATTCTGCTCTTTACAAGCTACTTCACAGGCTTTGCAGTTTATACAGTTTTGATAATCAAACGCTATTGCATAATTCATTTTACACCTTCCTTATCTCTACATCAGTTTCATGCATAACGGCAGCCCCGTAAACCGGTTCTATTTTATCCTCTATAATCATTGCATCATTTGCACCATGACCGTATGCTATCTCCATCTCTTTGCTACTACCGCCAAATCCGTGAAGTAGAAATATTTGATTTTTAGCTATTCTATATGTAGGATAAGCTTTTATCTTTATCTTTCCTATACTGCTTTTAACTTCAACGAAATCACCAAATTTTATATCTTTTTCTTTGGCAATATCTTTATTTATCCAAACATAATTAGTAGGTATCAAATCTCTTAACATCATATTGTTTGTGGTTCCACTTTGGGTAAATTGGGCATGTCTTCCTGTAACTAGTCTAAATTTACCCTCCGGAACTTTGAAA
>JALVWW010000071.1 GCA_027023175.1 Campylobacterales bacterium | reverse complement strand
ATAACTATCGTTTTTAGTTTTTTGATAGGCCTTGAGGTAAAAACTTACAAGTTGCATTTTCATGAAAATTCTTCTAGTTATTTTTTTGGAAGTGCAAGGACTTTTACATTTGTCGGGATGCTCGGGTTTTTATTTTATCATATCAACCTGTATGCTTACTTGATGGTTTTAGCTTCTTTAACCATTTTGTATACTCTTTTTTACTATCAAAGACTTTTAAGTCACAAGCAAAGCATCATACTCTATCTTGTTTTATTGATAGTTTATAGCTTTGGACCTATTAGTATCAATAACCCTATATGGATGACCTCTTTGGTTTTTGTTTTGGTTATTTTTATACTAAATGCAAAAGTGGGTATACAAAACTTTAGTAGTTATATCAATAAAAAAGAGTTTGAAACCTTTGGGAAAATGGTGCTACTTTCAGCTGTTATACTTCCTCTTGTACCAAATAAAGATGTTATACCCTATATACCAATATCTCCGTTTAAGATATGGCTTGTAGTTGTTGTGGTTTCTGCTATAAGTTATGGCGGATATATAGCGCAAAAGTACTTTTTCCCATCAAAAGGATACTTTTTAACCGGACTTATAGGTGGAGTTTATTCATCTACCGCTACTACGGTGGTGCTTGCAAGAAAAGCAAAACAACTTAGCTACAACCCTGTTATAAATGGAGCCATTATTGTTTCCACGGCTGTTATGTATCTAAGGCTTATAGTAGTTGCTATAATATTCAATATAGATATAGCAAAGGATATTGCTATCCCTTTTTTGGTTTTTAGTGCTTTTGGTGTAGCCATATCTCTTTTCTTTCTATTTTCCAAGAAAAAAAGAGATGTTACGCATGACTTTGTTGATGATAACCCTTTAGAGCTTAGAACTGCTTTTATATTTGCTCTGCTTTTTATAGCTATGATGGCATTAACTAAATATATTACAACAGAATTTGGCTCTATCGGGCTTCAAATATTTTCATTTATTGCCGGTTTTACTGATATAGATCCATTTATATTATCACTTTTGGCAGGAAAATATACCATAACCCATCAAGAAGTATTTAATGCTATTTTAATTGCCGCAGGAAGTAACAATCTGCTAAAGGCAGCCTATGCTTTGTGGTTTGGAGGTTGGAAAAATACTCACAAAGCTGCTTTATGGGTATCGCTACTAGGAGTTGGGACTATCGCATGGAGTTTTGCTTGAGAATGGATAATTAGCAGTAAGTAATAATTTAGGAGGGAGTTATGAAAAGAGATGATACAACTTTGCCTTGGGAACACCCCAAGTTAAAAGATGAAGACCCAAAAGCTTTGGAGCTTATTGAGAAGATTGTGAACAATCCAAGCTACAAACTTGCAGAAGAAGATGAGGATTTTATATACAGTGATGATACCAGAGCTGTAAGACTTGAACTTGATTATTTAAAAGCTGATATGAAGATGAGAGAGTATGGCATAGAACACACCATAGTTGTTTTTGGAAGTGCCAGAATAGTGGAGAGAAAAACAGCTTTAAAAAGACTCTCGGATATTCAAAAAATGGTTGAGAAAAAGCCTGAAGACAGAGAACTTTTAAGAGAATTGTATGTAGCTGAAAGGATGGTGGGAAAGAGTATCTACTATGAAGATGCCAGAAGATTTGGTCAACTTGTGGGCAAAAGTGGAAAAGGAGTAGATGACTGCAAAGTAACCCTGATGACGGGAGGAGGGCCCGGTATCATGGAGGCAGCCAATAGAGGGGCTTATGATGTAGGAGCAAAGACTATAGGACTCAACATAAAACTTCCTCATGAACAGTACCCAAATCCTTATATAACCCCTGATTTGTGTTTTCAGTTTCACTACTTTGCTATAAGAAAGATGCACTTTTTGCAAAGAGCAAAAGCTCTTGTGGTCTATCCCGGAGGCTTTGGAACATTTGATGAGCTTTTTGAAACATTGACACTTATCCAAACAGGAAAGAGTGATAATATCCCTGTGGTTTTAGTAGGCAAAAGTTATTGGGATAAGGCTATAGACTTTGACTTCTTAAAAGATGAGGGTGTAATAGCTCCGAGTGATACGGATATATTCAAATTTGCCGACAATGCCGCTGAAGCATGGGAGCATATACTTTCATGGTATAAACAAAAAGGTAGTCCTCTCTTTTAAAATGGTAGTTTTATATATTGCTATATTACTTCTTTTGGTAGTATCGGTATACTTTTTTATAAAAATTAACAAACTTAAAAAAAGTATAGTTAAAAAAGATATGCTTCTTATCCGTCAGGCAAAATTGGCATCCATTGGTGAAATGCTTGAGCATATCGCTCATCAATGGAAGCAGCCTTTGGCGCAGATAAATTCGATAGTTTTAAATATAGAAACAAATTTTGAAGATGGTAAACTTGACAGAGAAACCTTGGAAGAGGAGTTAAGCCAGATAGAGAATTTGACTCTGTTTATGTCACAAACAATTGAAAGTTTTAGAAACTACCTTCACCCTGACAAGGAAAAAACTGTTTTTAGTGTAAAAGAAGTTATAGATGAAACACTTTCGCTTATAAATCCGCTTTTAAAACATAAAAAGATAGAATGTATCATAGATATAAAAGATAATACAAAGATAAAAGGTTATAAAAAAGAGTTTGTCCAAACACTACTTGTACTTTTGAACAATGCAAAAGATGCACTGCTTGAAAAGAGCATAAAAAATCCTTTTGTAAAAATAAGTGCCAAGCAAAAAGGTCCAAAGACTGTTATATCGGTTATCGATAACGGTGGAGGCATTGAAGAAAGAATTATTGATAAGATATTTGATCCATATTTTACAACAAAACAAAAAAGTAAAGGCACAGGACATGGACTTTCTATGGCAAAAATGATTATAGAAGAGAGTTTTGGTGGAAATATCAGAGCTTATAACAATAAAGGCGGAGCCTGTTTTGAGATAGAGATATGACACTTTTATATGCCGAAGATGAAGAGATAACGAGAATTAATTATGCCAAATATATGGCGAGATTTTTCGATGAAGTATATGAAGCAAAAGACGGCAAAGAGGCACTGGAAATCTATAAAGCCAAAAAGCCTGACATTTTACTGCTTGATATAGATATGCCTTGCATTGACGGACTTGAGGTTGCCGGCAAGATAAGAAAAGAAGATAAAAAATGCCGTATTATTATGCTAACAGCCATAAAAGATGTAGATAAGCTTATATTTGCAACCGAACTGAATCTTACGAAATATTTACCAAAACCGATAAACAGAAAAGAGCTCAAAGATGCCCTGTTTTTGGCAAAGGAGCAAATGTTCAGTGAAAAAAATCATGACAAAAGAGTTGTCATAAACGATACAATGCAGTGGGACAAACAAAACAGCGAGTTATATCAAAGTCACCAAAGAGTAAAATTGACTAAATATGAAACAAGATTTTTCAAACTTTTGATGAAAAAACCCGGACACATCTATACCCAAGAAGAGATTATAACTTCTGTATGGGGTGAGGATGCACTTCTTGATTATAATCCGACTAGACTTAAAGACTTGGTCAAAAGAGTTAGAAAAAAACTCACTCAAAACTGTATAGAAAATATCTATTCCCAAGGATACAGAATTATTTTTTGCTAAATTTTTTCATAAACTCAATAGTCTTTATATCTGTTTTAGAACCTCTTTTTTTAAGATGATTGATAATCATATCAAATCTTTCTTTGCTTAAGTGCTGACCAAATTTAAACTTTGCTCTTATGGATGTAGGGATAAGTTTATAAACAAAGGTTGCATTTATAATTTTTTCATATTCATTTTCACTCAAAGGTTTGTAGTTACCTTCAGGTTGCAGTTTTTGCATAAGTTTTGTAAGTGCATTTATCTTTTCATCTTTATTTTCGACAAATTCTATCACTCCGTCGATGATGA
>JALVWW010000070.1 GCA_027023175.1 Campylobacterales bacterium | reverse complement strand
CAACGAATAATGCAAATGAAAGAGTACAGGAATTGACTTTGGAATATAACAAAGCCAGACAGAGTGCGATCACTACAGAGTTGATCGAAATAATAAGTGGCGTTGAAGCACAAAAGTAATAAGTAATTAAACAAGGAGATAAATTAATGGATGGAGTTATAAGCCAGATTTTAGGGCCTGTCATTGATGTTGATTTTGAAGGCAAACTGCCTGAGATCAATGATGCCCTAGAAGTGGTATATGAGGTAGAAGGTAAAACTCATAAGCTTATTCTTGAAGTTGCCGCTCATTTGGGCGACAATACTGTAAGAACGATTGCTATGGATATGAGTGAGGGTTTGGTTAGAGGCTTAAAAGTAAAAGCTTTAGGCTCTCCTATAAAAGTGCCTGTTGGAGAAGAGGTTCTCGGTAGGATTTTTAATGTTATAGGTGATGTTGTTGATAACGGCGAACCTGTTGTTGCCAAAGAGAGTTGGTCAATACACAGAGATCCTCCTCCTTTTGAAGACCAAAGTACCAAATCTGAAATATTTGAAACCGGTATAAAAGTTGCGGACTTGCTTGCTCCTTATGCCAAAGGTGGTAAGATTGGTCTGTTTGGCGGTGCCGGAGTCGGTAAGACAGTTATTATTATGGAACTTATCCATAACGTTGCTTTCAAACACAGCGGTTATTCTGTTTTTGCAGGAGTCGGTGAAAGAACAAGAGAGGGAAATGACCTTTACAATGAAATGAAAGAGTCAAATGTACTTGATAAAGTTGCCTTATGCTATGGTCAGATGAACGAGCCTCCGGGAGCAAGAAACAGAATCGCTCTTACAGGTCTTACTATGGCAGAATACTTTAGAGACGAAATGGGGCTTGATGTTTTAATGTTTATAGACAATATCTTTAGATTTGCACAAAGCGGATCTGAAATGTCTGCACTTCTTGGAAGGATTCCTAGTGCGGTTGGTTATCAGCCTACACTCGCCAGTGAAATGGGAAGACTTCAAGAGAGAATTACATCAACAAAAAAAGGTTCTATTACATCAGTTCAGGCTGTATATGTGCCGGCTGATGACTTGACTGATCCTGCTCCTGCTACTGTTTTTGCCCACTTGGATGCTACAACAGTTTTAAACAGAGCAATTGCGGAAAAAGGTATATATCCTGCTGTTGATCCTCTTGATAGTACATCAAGACTTTTGGATCCAAACATAGTAGGAGAAGAGCATTACAAAGTAGCAAGAGGTGTTCAGGCAGTTCTTCAAAAATACAAAGACTTGCAAGATATTATAGCAATTCTCGGTATGGATGAGCTTAGCGAAGAGGACAAGCAGGTAGTTGAAAGAGCAAGAAAGATAGAAAAATTCCTTTCACAACCTTTCTTTGTTGCGGAAGTATTTACAGGAAGCCCTGGAAAATATGTAACTTTGGAAGAGACGATAGCGGGCTTTAAAGGAATACTTGAGGGGAAATATGACCACTTGCCTGAAAATGCATTTTATATGGTTGGTAACATTGAAGAAGCTATAGAAAAAGCTGAAAAAATGAAAAACAGTTAGCAAATGCTAACTGTTTTTTTACAAGGATAGTTTATGGACACATTAAAACTTGAAATAGTTACCCCAAAAGGTCCTATATTTAACGGTGATGTTAAAAGTATTACACTTCCCGGAAGTGAAGGCGAATTTGGTGTGCTTCCCGGACATGCAGCAGTACTTACTCTTTTGAAAACCGGAGTTATAGATATAGAAAAAGCTAACGGCAAACATGATCTTGTTGCTATAAGCAGCGGGTATGCCGAAGTTGATGAGAGCAGTGTAAATATTCTTGCAGAGGGAGCCGTGTATGTCGGCGGAGACGAAGAGAGCGAAATAGCTGATTCGTTAAAAAAGATTGAAGATTTGTTGGACAGCATCAAGAGCGATCCTTTTGTAACTGAAAGTGTTCTAGCTCGTGTTAAAAACATTAAAAAATCTTAATATACTATGAATATAATTGATCTCTTTTTAAATTACTTATCAAGAAGCAGTGAGATAACCATAGCAGTATTGTTATGGTTATCCATATATTTTTTGATAACATTGTGGGTTATAATCTACAGATATCTCTATATTAATTCATTAATAAAAAGAGAAGAATCCTCTTTGGAGGGAATGCTTATGGGAAGCACCACAGTAAGAGCAGATTCGATTTTGAGAAAATGCACCAGTAGTTATAAAGGAAGTGAGACAGTTTTTGAGGTATGCATCAATATAGCTCAAAAAAATGCAACTTCGTATTTATCCATACTTTCAATCATTTCTTCAACATCTCCTTTTATTGGACTGTTTGGTACAGTTGTAGGAATATTGGAAACTTTTTCAAAACTTGGAGGAGCTACCAGTGCATCATTAAATGTGATAGCACCTGCAATCAGTGAAGCTTTGGTGGCAACTGCAGGCGGTATACTTGTTGCTATTCCAGCATATAGCGGATATATTATACTTAAACGTAAAGCCTACGACTATCTTAGTGTTGTTGAGAGAGAAAAATTACTTCTTATAAACAATTTGAGTAAAGATAAATAGACAAAGTTGATGAGTATTGATTGGGAAGAGAAACCGGATCTAAATATCACACCATTGGTTGATATCATGCTCGTACTTCTTGCCATACTTATGGTAACAACTCCGGCAATAATATACGAAGAAAATATAAAACTGCCCATTGGTAGCAAAACAAAATCACTGGGAAAAATTCCTGACCTTGAAGTTAGAATAACAAAAGACAAAAAAATCTATGTAGGCAAAAACCAATACCAGTATAATGCTTTTGCAGACAGTTTTATACTTTTTTCAAAATCAATTCCAAAAACTACAACAGTTTATATCAGAGCTGACAAAAGTTTACAGTATGGCTCTATAATGTATATACTTAAAAGTGTCAAAGAGGCAGGATTTTCCAAAGTTTCCCTAATTACCGAAGGGTAAATATGGATAAAGAAAATAGATATTTTTTTATAGGCGGACTTGTATCGGTTGTAGTATATTCGCTTTTGCTTTGGTTTGTTTTTTCATATATAAGTAAATACGAAGAAAAATCCAAGCAATATACCAGTAAAAAAAACAGTTTTATTGAAATTTCTATAAAAGAGCGTAAAAATAAAAAAACAAAAAACAAAATACCAAAAAAGCAAGTCAAAAAGAAAAAAATTTCCAAAAAGAAGCCCAATAAAAAAAAGAGCATAAAACCAAAAGTTAAAAAATCTGCAAAAAGAACAGTTCATACCAAATCTCTAAAGTCACTCTTTAGTGGAATTAACACAAAAAAATATCTCAAAACTGAGCAAAACCAAACTAAAAAAGCTAACATTAACAGTAGAATTCCAAAGAGAGTTAAAAGAATTTCGGAGCAAACAGAGCCCAGGCAGGAAAAAACAGCATCGAGTATAGTAAAAAGCTTAAGTTTGGAGGAGGCAGATCAAACAAAAAGTCAAAAAAGCGGTGAATATAACGAATATATAGGGAAAATAAGTGATATGCTTGACAGTAAATGGCAAGAAACCCCGGGAACACTTCCCGGAAATAGTGCCAAAGTTACTGTAACTATAGATAAGTTTGGAAATTTCAGCTATACAATAGACGAACTTTCATATAATAATGAGTTCAATGCCAAGTTGGAAAGTTTTCTAGAGAGTTTAAAAGATGAGACTTTTCCTCCATACAAACTTGGTGATCATATAACTATAAAAGTAAATTTCAAAGATGAATAAGGATTATTAGATGAAGAGAGTATTGCTCATTTTGGTTATGTTAAACCTGGTTTTATTTGGTTATGATGCAACTATTGACATAGTGAAAAAGGGTGACAGACTACCCAAGATAATAGTTCAGGATGCAACTTCCGAACAATTTGAAGATAAATTTTTAGAAAAAAAGATGTTTA
>JALVWW010000069.1 GCA_027023175.1 Campylobacterales bacterium | reverse complement strand
TATTTCCTTTTACGTTCATTCCGCTGTTTGTGCTTATATGATAAATCGCTTCCATGAGCAAACTATAAAGCCAATACATTGTCGCTTTTGAAAAAATATAGACATAAACACTTAATACTATAGTTATCGGTGTAAATGCAAGGATCATGACTTTATAGAAAAACTCTCCAACTGAACTGTATGCCTGATTTTTATCAAATACCAAGCTCCATAGCATTACTGCCAAAGATACAAACACTGCCACTATTACTTCTATATAGTAGTAAATAATTTTAATGATTATCAAAGCACTTATAATCATTAAAGCAAGAGTCGAAATAATAAAACCATATAGTAAAATAGCAAGAGTGTAAACAATAAGATAAGTTATTACACTTTTATTTCCATCAGTTCCTGCCAAAGATGAAAGTTTTGATACGACATTAAGACCCGGTATTTTACTAAGTACAAATCCTACTCCATTTTCAATGATTTGAGCTATGTGACTATTTTGTATATTGTCCTTAACATCTTTAAATCCCGGAAAAATAGAATACATCCCTTTTGCTGCAGCCCATCCCATTACATTCCCGCTTCCCATCGTGAGATATGCTATACTTCTATTGTAAGCATTTCCAACTGCTTGACCTGCCTCTTTAGCTTTTTCTTTTGTAGATTCCCAGATTTTAGTCAGCCAACTCTTCTTGCTTTCTCCTTTAAACAATTCATCATTTTTATCTTTTATTAGATTTTCCTGTTTTTGCTCCACGGTACCGGCAACATCTATTAGCTTATTATTTCCGTTGCTATTGTAACTATCTGTATATTTGAGTATATCTTTTGCCTCAAAGATTTGTGTTAGAGACGGCACAAGTGCCACACTCATCCAGCCAAGGGCATTATCATATCCGACTGCTTCTGTTAGGAAATTATTCATATGTTCAAGGTCATAGTGATTTATGCTGTCAATTTTATTAGCGATCTGGTCATATCTATCAAGTGCAAATCTGTAATCAAGCAAGTTGTCTTTTGTTGTTTGCTGAATTTGATGATAGAGTTTTGAACAGTAGTTATAATCTACTTTTCCAAACCCTAAAGGATTGTCTTTTAGAAAGTTAACACCGCTATTTTGTCCTCCATAATAATCTGGTAAGTCCTGCTTGCTCTGTAAAATAGAGTAATAGTTGTAACCGCATGTTCTTTCAAAGAAATTTAATTTTTCTTTCAAAAGGACCTGCTTTTGCAAAAGGACACTTACATCATCTTTATAGTTTTTTAAAAGCTTATCTGTTTTAAAGTTTCCATAGTTGTTTTCTATGTATTTCAAGTAACTGTAATAACCGTAATCATTGATCGTATTTGCCCAAAAAGTTCCAGTTTGAAAAACATATCGAAGCAATGTTTTTATAACAGTACTGTTCTTCGATATATCATTTGCTACCGAAACTCCATCTTTATCATAGACAAACTGTTTTGGAAGATTATGATTTACCGGCACTATAGGAGCTGCAAAGATTGTAAAAGCTGCAAAAACTCCTATGAATTTTTTTAAAAAATTAAAGTTTTCAAGCTCATTTCCGCTTACTTTCATTATTGCTGCAAAAGAGAAAATTCCTACAGTTCCCAAACCGAAGATTATCGTGATTATCTTACCGAATGAGTTTCCCATATTCTCCATTAAGTAGTAATAAAATCCCCACAGTTTTCTATCTATTGTATCTACGAATGAAGCTACACCCTCTTTCTTTGAAAATATGGCCGGAGTAGGTCTTATCATCAGGTCTCCGTTTTCACCTATGATGTTTCTTTGAAAAAACTGTGGATCCGTCGTTAGGATACCTGTAATTAGTGAAGGTAGAGTATACTGAAATTGATTGTGGGAATCTAAGTCATTTTTTATATCAATGAAACTCTTTTTTTTGTTTCTTTCATCTTGCAAAGATTTTATACCACTTTCAAGCTTTGTATATACATCTTTTATGTTTTTGCTAAAATAAAATATAGGATATTTCTCACTTTTTCTATATGCACTTAAATCCTTATATCTATAAGGACCATAATTCGCAAAGATAATGCTTTGCATTTTTTTTATATCGTTTGATTCTTTTATTGAAGCAGATATTGCGGTTTTACAACTTTTATTGTTTAGCCTTAATTTATAGAAAGATTTTGAATCAAGGAAATTGTATGTGCAGGTATAATCTCCCGTATAGAAGTCGATATCAGATATAGTCGCTTCAGCTTTAACACCTTTTTTTACTGTTGGCAAATCTTCATAAGCCGGGCATTTAAACCCCGATATTGCATCAAAGCTGTCAAATTTAAAGTCATCTAAGCTTAAATTTTCTAAGCCTTTTGGCATCACATTTTCAAAAAAACGAAGTGAAGATGAATCTATGCTATCACCGTTTAATCCACACCCTTGGATAGTTGCACTGTTTGCATTACCTACTTTGGGACTGTAAGCAGTATTTGCCGGTGCAGGTGCAGTAGATTCATACTTCATTATCAGTTTTTGTTTTTGCGATTGAAGATTATCGCATTCTTGTTGTGTAAATCCCATTTTGTTAAGTATAAATTTCCCATCGTGAATATATCGAACTACGCACGGTACATCTCCGTGATAGTTTGCATAAAGTGATATAACTACAAACATAATTGCCAAAGCTATTTTTCTCATCCTATCTCCTTTTTTATCTTTCTACTTATATTCACAATTTCATCATTTTTATCTACTCCTGTAAAATTCTCTTATATTCTCACTCTTCATAAAGTTTTCATTTTTATTTTTTAATTTAACAAGAGGAGTGTAACCTTTATAAAGTATTTTTTTAGAGGGTATAAAAGTAATATGCTCAAACCTCTTGCCCAAACTTTGCATAATTGCCGTATTTATCAATTCACTCTCTTCAATCTTGTAACTTTTATGCCTTCTATCAATACTCTCTTTTTTATATCTTACTTTTCCGATTGTTTCATTTATCTTTCTAAGAGTAAAGTTATCGATTATTTCAAAGAGAAACCAATACCTTGCACTGTTTAGGATATTTTGAGCTATTTTTTTATTATCTTTTTCAGGCAAAAATTGAATACCGGAAATAAGGCATCCTCCTTTGCTTCGTATCTGAGTATGCAGATGTTCAAGTGTATTTTCATCAAAGCTTTTTGCAAAGCTTAGATACTCATCGAGGATTAAGCCGGTTAAATTCTCTTTATTATCTTTTTGAGATAAAAGTATTGCAACAAAAGCAGCCAAAAAGCCTGTAAAAAATGGCATAAGTTTGCTCTTTTGATCCTCCCTTAATAGCAAGAATAGTTTTTTATCATCACTCTGTAAAAACTCCTTGATCGTAAAAGTTTTAACTCCTTTTTGCACACAAAAATTAAGATACTCAAAAAATTCAAACACAAGTTTCATTGTGCTTGCTACATCAGCTTCACTATTTCTTCCACTTGCTTTTGCTTCATTTAAATATTTATTTAACTCTTCTACATACATGTTAAGTTTTTCAGAAGAGCTCAAAGAGGTTTTTTTGTAGTTTATTTCATTAAATAGGCTCATATATCTATCTTTCGTACTTGCACTAAAAAAGTCTTTTTTATCTCCGGCGATGCTATTAAAAAGATTTTCAAGAAAAACTTCTACTACAAAGTCACTCTCTTTTGCCTCCTCGAAGGGATTCCAAACACTACCTCTCTTATCATAAGGATTTAGGATAATATCTTTTCTACTGTTGTAAAACTTCTGTGTAAAGTCTCCTTTTATATCGTTGATAAGGTATCTGTTGAATCTGTTTTGAGATATGATGGAATTGTAAAACTCTGTCTTACCGCTTCCCATAGCCCCTATAACTACTGCACTTTTTATAAAATCCTGTGAATTTGCTCTACATTCAAAGTTTTCAAATCTCTTTTTAAAAGAAAACATTTTAAAAAACTTT
>JALVWW010000068.1 GCA_027023175.1 Campylobacterales bacterium | reverse complement strand
TTGAGGTTGATGAAGAGGGATATAAAGCAGACAGGTCGTACTCTGTTTTGACTAAAAAAGATAAAGAGTTTTTTCATGCTTCATATAAAGTTGCTTTTCCAAAAGATGTTGATAAGATAAGCAAAAATTTAGAAACTCTTATACTTCAACTCTCAGTCTTAGAAGATGAGATATATGATTTAAAAAATGAGCATATAAACTATTTTAAAGCTATTGTTACGGCATTAAATGAAACAGACAGGAAAAAATTGATAAAAAGATGGGCTGATGTGGATAGAGCCTGGATGAAGATAACTTCACCCCTTCAGGTAGGACATCCGCTGGAGTATTATGAAGATCACTACAGAAAGGCGGTAGCACTGGAATGGGATGTAAGAATAGCCGATCCAAACAAAACATCACAAAGCGATACCAATGAAAAAGTAAAAGATACCTTTTTAACCCTTTTTGATACATTAGGCTCAAACAAACTTGAAAGTATCAAAAATGCAACTCTTAAAAACCTTGACAGAGTCCAGCTCTATATAGGCAAACCAATGCTCTATTATGGTGCGGAATTTAATGGTCTCTTTTCAGCCCAGGTTGTTCCAAATGACGAAAATGTCAGCAGTGAAATGGGCAAAAAGATATTTGCTTTTGCTGATAGTATTTTACAAACCCAAAGAGCAAAGCCTACTATGAAAATTACTCAAGTGATTTTTGGAGATGATTTTATAAAAGAGCAAAAAGAGTTACTCTTTAAAAAGGCTGATATTTGGCATAAGATTTATGACATCACTACCATAGGACATGAATTTGGTCACATTTTATGGATGGATAAAGATAGTGAAACTTTAATGAACAAAACAGGTAACTTTAAAAACATAGAGGAGTTTAAAGCCACAACAGGTGGACTTGTCAGCTTTTTTTACAATGAAAAAGAGGAGTTAAAAAGTTATATATTAAAAGATATAACCAAAAGAGCCATAGGGCTGATCGCATGGATGCAAACAGGAGAGGTCGAGCCATATTACTGTGAAGGACTTATACATCTTGATATACTTTTTCAAGGCGGTGTTTTGGATTTTGACAAGTCATTAAGCATTGATTTTAGCGAAAGTGCTTATCAAAATACAGCCAAACTATATAAAGAAAGATATAATGAATTGGCAAAACATTATCTTGACAAAAAAGATGCTACCGAGTTTTTAAGCAGATTTGCCCAAAAAGAGGGGAGTTGCTTTTTGCCGATAGATAAAAAAGTGAGAAGCTTTGTAGATTATTACTGGAATCTTTATAAAAAAATAGGAAGAGTTATTTCAAGTTAAATTTGATAAAATAAATTTTTTAAATTTTAACCCAAATTTTGCAATAGAATTTAGGCTTAAGGGATGAAAATGTTAAAAAGTAAACTATTAAAAAGAAATAAATTTTATATACTTACTTTTACACTACTATTTTCTGTAGCCTCTTTTCTTGTAACATATTTTGTACTACAAAAAACTTATCAAAATGAGATAAAGGCTTTTAAAAAGGATTATATTTACTCGCAAAAGAGTGTAATAAAAAATCAAGTATATCAATTTATCTCATACATAAATGATACTAGAAATCTTGTAAAAAATAAAATGCTAGAGAAGATGAGAATTCATACACTCATCATTAAAGATCTCTTAGAAAAAAATAATCCAAAAAATTATGAAGAGATTATAAAAAAAATTTCTAAAGATCAACCGGATATACATATATCTCTATTTGACAGCACAAAATCCACGATATTTAAAAAGAGTTATTCTGCAGAAAAAATACAAAAGATTTTTAAACAATTACAACATTCGCACAAAAGATATATATCTTTTAGCACCAAAACTAAAAATGGTATAAAATATTTAGTATATTCATTGATCAAAAACAGATACTTGCTTACTCTTTATATCTATGATTATGAATTGGATGATATTGCAAAAAAGATTATCATAGATAGAGCCAATAAGCTAAAATACGGCAAAAACGGAAACGGTTATATTGCGATTATAAAAATCCTAAACTACAAAGGTGGAGATAATTTTGCAAAAATTTTATCTTTAAGAATCAAACCGTCTTGTGTGGGAAAATCCATAAGTGATAAAAAACAAGATGCAAAAGGCAAGTACTTTCTAAAAGAATATATAAAACTTTTTCCTGCCAATGAGGGGTATGTTAGCTACTATTTTTATAAAAACAAAGGCGATAAAAAAACATACCCAAAAATCAGTTTTTTTAAACTTTACAAGCCTTTTGATTGGTTTGTGCTAACAGGTGTTTATCTAGACGAGGTAGAATATACTATAGAAAAAAGTGCAGCCAGAATAAGGCAAGAGTTAAATGAAATTTTTATCTATTATAGTTTATTACTTATTACATTTTTGATTATTGCATACTTTTTAGTAAAGATTGAAAACGATTCTATTAAAAAAATAGCTGATGAATATGAAAAAAAGATAGAACAAAAAAATAGAGAATTGCAAAAAATAAATAAAAATTTAGAAATAGAAGTAAAATTAAAGACAAATAAGCTCATACAGCATTTATTTACAGATCGTTTAACATCTCTTGCCAATAGAGAAAAATTTCTTCAAGATTCTGCCAACAAATATATAGCCATAATAAACATAGACTCTTTTAGCGAAATTAATGATTTTTACGGTGTAAAATTAGGAGACAAACTTCTCATAGAGGTAGGAAAATTTTTATCCAAATATAAAAAAACATATAAATTACAAGCAGATGAATACGGTATCATAGGAGATACTAAAAAAGATTTACAAACATTATGTGAAAATATCTTTTGTAAAATAAAAAATAAATACTTTTTTATAGATAAAGAGAAAATTAGCATTAGTTTAAAAGTAGGTATAGCAAATACGATCTCAAATGCAGATCTAGCACTAAAATATGCAAAACAAAAAAATGAATCTATTGTTGTCTATAATGAAAATTTACCAATACTAAAAGAGATTCAAAACAATATAAAATGGAAAAGTATCATAATACATGCAATACAAACCGATAAAATTATTCCTTATGTGCAACCTATTATAAACAATACAACTAAAAAAGTAGAAAAGTATGAATGTCTGGTAAGATTAGAAAATGAGGGAGAAATACACACTCCGTTTTTCTTTTTAGAAGTAGCCAAAAAAACTTATCTCTATATGGAAATTCAAAAAATTATGATAACAAAGTGCTTTCAAAAATTTTCCAATTTACCATATAGCTTCTCTATAAATTTATCTATGTTGGATTTTAATAATGAAAAATTTATGAACTTTTTATTTGAAAATATCAGAAGATATAATTTGCAAAATAAGCTAATAGTAGAACTTCTTGAAGATGAAGTTATCAACTCTGAAAATATTTCAAATCATTTAAAAAACCTTAAAGGCCTAGGTGTTCGCATAGCTATAGATGATTTTGGAAGCGGATACTCTAACTTTGTATATTTAAAAAAATTGGATATTGATATACTGAAGATAGATGGAAGCCTTATTCAAAATATAGATGACCCGAAAATTCATCTACTAATAACCAAAATAGTAGAAATATCAAAAGAATTCAACTTTGAAAGTGTCGGTGAATTTATAGATAATGACCATATAGCTTCAGAAATTGCTAAGCTAGGCATTGACTTTTCGCAAGGATACTACTACGGCAAACCTTTTGATATTCGTAAGCTAAAGTAGCTCACAAAAATTTTGTAAGCTACTTTATCAAACTCTCATCGAGCTTAAGCTCTTCATTGCTCATTACACCTATACCGCTTTCAAGAATATCAGTTGCTATCTCTTTTGCAGCTTCAAGTGAATGCATATGTGCTGAGCCGCATTGGTATATATTTAGTTCGGGTATATCATCCTGAGACTTTACATTTAAAACATCTTTCATAGATGTTTCCCATGCTT
>JALVWW010000067.1 GCA_027023175.1 Campylobacterales bacterium | reverse complement strand
GTCATATATAGCCCTATGCCTGTTCCGCTTGTTGCATGTTTGGTGCTGAAATATGGCTCGAAGATTTTTTCTATCGGGTCTGTTTTGATACCTCCTGCATTGTCTCTTACTTCTATGATATGGCTTTTTTCATCGTTATAAGAAGATATACATATACATGCATTTTTTATATCTCTTTGCACCAAAGCATCTTTTGCATTGCTTATTAGATTTAGAAGTGCTTGGGTTATCTCATTTGGATATACGAAAATATCAAAGTCATCTCTTATGTCTAAATTTAGTTTTATATTGTTGTTTTTCAAAGATGCACTCATCAACTTTTCCACTTTTCCAAAAGGAATTGAGACCTTCAAAAGCTCTTTTTGTTTACCTGATGAAAAGAAATTTCTAAAGTCATCGATGGTTCTTGACATAAAGTTTATCTGTATATTTGCATCTTCTATCTTATCTTGAAGCCTCTGTTTTGTGAGCTTTCCTCGCTCAAAAAAGAGCTCCATATTTATGAGTATTGAAGAGAGTTCTGTCAATGGCTGTCTCCACTGGTGAGCTATATTTCCTATCATCTCTCCCATGCTCGCTAGTTTGCTTTGGTGAACTAGAATCCTCTCCTTTTCATTTGCCTCTTTTTGTTTTTTAAGCTTTAAACCTATCTCTTTTTGTACCCTTTTTTGCAAATCTGTATTTAATTCTCTGAGCTCACTTTGACTCTGCAGCAACTTAGAATTGAGCTCATCTAATTGTCTCAGTATGATATCAAAACCATAATTTATAACAATAACTGTGATGATGATAAGCAGTATCATAACGATGATACTTTGCAACATGGCTTTATCTACTATCTTTTTCCAGTGTGAAATATCTTGTAGAAATATGATTTTAAAATCATTATTTCTGTCGATACCCTTTCCTGTTATGACATAAGGCAAAAAAGCTATACCGTTTAGTTTAATCTCTTTAGAGTTTAGTAAATCAGGATTTTTTATCGATTTTTCCACCCGCAAGTCTTTTTTCAATGAAAATAGGATTTTATGTTTTGAATCTTTGAAATATATATATGCATCAATATTCATAATCTTTCTTATTTGAGAGAGAAAAAAACGCGGGTCAATCACAAAAACCACATATCCGATTATTTGTGAATTTTTATCTCTCACTTCTGAAACCGTATGGTAGAAAAAATTTTTATCTCCATACCAAAAGCCATCATAAGGTTTTTTTAAGCTATCAAAAAAAGAGAGATGGGGTTGAGGTTTTTTACCAAAATATGTCAAAAGTTTTCCATATTTGTCATAAAAGCAAAATGTGCTCAAAAATCTATTCTCTTTTGTGATTATTTTCCATCTTGGAAGACTTAAATCATGCAAAGATTTTATATCACCATTTTCAAATGCCTCTCTTATGCCGTAAGAATTTATGTTAGCATATCCCCTTGTTATATAAAACTTCTTTACTCTTTTTAGCGTTTGGTTATATACGATTTTTACTCTTTTAAGCTCCATAAGTTGATTGCTTCTGGCAAAACTTTTGATATCTAGATAGCGTATAAAGAAAAATATGACGGAGAGGGCAACGATTACGATAAGAACGAGAACTATCGTCTTTGTTTTTACAGATACGCAGTGGGAGAGGCTCTTAAAATTCAAGCATATATCCTATGCCATAAACATTTTTTATACACTCTTTACCTATCTTTTTTCGCAACTCTTTTACGACAGATTTTATCGCCTCTTTCGTAGGCGTTTCCATATCCCACAAATACTCACTTATATCATCAAATGTTACACTTTGACTCTCTCTTTTTATAAAATATTCTAACAAACGGCTCTCTTTTAGAGTAAGCTGTATATCTTTGCTTCCTTCGCAAACAATTTTCTTGACAGGATTATAAATGCAACCGTTTTTCAGCTTAATCTCAAGATTATTATCAACTAATTCAAGAGCTACAATCTTTAGAGCATCTATCAGACTCTGTTTGTCATAGGGTTTAACCAGATATTTTGTGATTTTGAGCTCAACAGCCTTCCAAAGATACTCCTCTTCAGTATGAGCGGAGAGTATGACAACAGGGATTTTTTTGTCTTTCTTTCTTATCTTCTTTATCGCTTCAAGACCATCTAAATTTGGCATACAAATATCAAACATCAAAACATCATAACTGCTAATTTCCATCTCATAAGTGGCTTCAACTCCATCCTCGACAGCCACTACTTTATCAAAAAAGAGTTCCAACACCTCTGTTATATGTTTTCGTATCCCCTTCTCATCCTCAGCATAAAGTACTTTTTTATCAGCTAAAATATCTAGTATATCCATACCCTACTGCTCCTTATTTTCCACACCCTCGCAAGAAATATCTAGCTCCAGCTTTGCCATCTCATCTTTTGAGCCGTTTTTCAAATCATCTATATGTTTTATCGCCGCATCAAATGCTTTGATAACCATACCTGAACAGGCTTGTTGTTTTGGCGGAGCTAATTTTATCTTTTCACTCATCAAGGAGGCTGATTCCTTTCCGTACTCTAGTGTTTCACCCTTTACCATCTCTGTGAACATTGAGCCGGCTATGACTGTGTCTTGACAAGCATTGCAGGAAAATTTTATATCTTTGATATTTTGATTTTCATCGATATCGAGATACATAAGGGCAAACTCTCCATTTGTCGGATCAACTCCCATACCAACTCCGCTAGCACCATCTATCTTGCCATAATTTTTCGGACTCATCATGTGCTCTAGCACTTCATTTGTTATATCTCTAATCTCGTCTTCGTTGTACTCTTCCATCATAAACCTTAAAAATTTATTTTCAAAACCTCTTGATAGCCAACTCCACTGCTAAAGTAGTAGTTTGCTTTTGCTATCTCATAGTTATTTAGAGCTTGATTGTACAGCGCTCTGTTTATCGTCTTTTTGCTTAGTGCATCAAGGTATGCTATGTTGTCAACTATGCCGTTTTGATATTTTGTCAGAATTATATCATAAACACTATTTGCCATCTTTAAGGCACTTTTGGCTGAGCTGATTTTGGCTTTTTGGGTTGATAGTTTTTTCTTAGCTAGTTCAAACAAAACCTTATCTTTTGATTTGGCATAGTTTAACTGCTCTTGCTTTACCAATTTTGCCAACATAGCCGACTGTTTTTTGCTTGAAGTTGAACTATCATACAGATTTAGATTAAAACTTAGCATTAGTTGATTTTGCTGATTTGGCAAATCTTTTAAAACTTTTTCATCATAATCATCATAATGATAGATATTTATACTATCTTCTAGTCTTATCTTTGGTTTTTTTATAGCGGAGATTTGTTTTATATTTTCGTTAGCAGCCTTTAAATTACTCTGCAAAGATTGGATATATGTACTCGGTTTATACTTTAAGTTTTTTAAATCCGGCAATTTTGAGTTATCTATGGATGTTATACGAGCTCCAACTAAAAGAGAAAGGTTTTGGTATAAATCATCTCTTTGGTACTTCAAGTCCTCTATGATATACTGGTTTGATTCATACTCTGATTGGAGTTTCAAAACCTCATCTATCGTTACCATTTTCAAATCATACTTCTGTTTTTCTCTTTTGTACTCGGCATTTAGCGCTTTTGATTTATCTTCATAAGCTTTTATATTTTCATCTACTGTTTTTATCCCGTAAAATAGCTGTACCACTTGCAAAAGTATCTCTTTTACGGATGTTTCTTTACTAAGCTTGGTGGATTGCAACTCAAAACTTTTTTGTTTTTTTATAGAGCTATTTTTACCACCATCATACAAATCTACACCAAATTTCAAATAGCCCGTAGAAGTTGCACCCACTTGAGATGATCTTGTATCGAGATCCAATCTACTGTAGTTTGCACCAAGATTTATCGTGGGATTCATCGTATTTGATACACTTTTTAGAGTCTCTTTTTTAGAAGCTACATCATAATC
>JALVWW010000066.1 GCA_027023175.1 Campylobacterales bacterium | reverse complement strand
AATAGTTATAAAATTCTCTACTATGATTAGGATGAACTAGATGAGCAAACTCGTGAAAAATTACATATTCAATAGCATTAGATGGCTTCTTAATAAGCTCACTATTGAGATTTATATATGATTTAGTACTATTGCAAGAGCCCCATCTAGTTTTCATTTGCCTGATTCTAATGTTTTGAATATCAACATTTACAATATTTGAATATTTAGCGATAATCTTTTTAAAATAGTTCTCAGCTTTTAGTAGATACCAGTCATTTAAAAGTTTCTTTTTTTTATCTAAATTACTTTTATTTTTAATGAATATTTGTATATAACCTCTTTGAAGTTTTACACATTCATCATCACTTTGAATAATTTTCAATCTATAGTTTTTACCTAAATATTTAAAATTCTCACCACTAACATACTCTTTTATTTGAGGTTTATAGTTGGCTTTATAAAATGCTATTTTTTTATGAATCCAATCTTTTCTCTTTTTCAAGATATACTCAATATGCTCATCAGTAGTTAGTAGTGGAGCAGTTAAAATCACTTCACATGTAGGCTTTACTTTTAAAGTGATATTTTTAATATCTTTTTTGATGATTTGTATATTATTATGAGTAATTATTGATTCCAATACTTCTTACCCTTGCTATAATTTCATCTATGTTACTAAAGCTAATACTGTATTTATCTTCCAACTCCCATAAAATTTCTTCAATCTGCCCATCTATTTGATTTGTGACATCTGTGTTATTAACCCAATCAGGTTTTTTACTAGATTCCTTGAATATATCATTAAAGGATATTGATACACTCTCTAAAACTTCTTCTGACTCACTTCCTAAAAGTTCATTAAATTCATCAGTCATATTATCAAAAATAGCTCTTGTGCATTTATTATGTTTTATGCTCTCTGGATAGTTATCGTCTGTCTCTACATCTTTTGTAACAAGTAGGTTTCTAATGTCTTTTGCATTTTTCAACTTCTCTTCATCAGATAGCCTATCATTCTTATATGCTTCTATAATCTCTTTGATTCGTAAAGATAGTTTTTCATAGTAAGCAGGGTTAGAGTCCATTTTTTCAGTTATAGTGGCACTTAATGCACTTAAAATTGTATCTGCTCTTGCATTATCTCCTACTATTCTCTCTATCTCTGTTTCAAAATCTTCATCAAAGATATTTACTAATTTTGTAAGTTGATGAACATCTTCTGCACTTATGAAAGTATCTAAAAGTTTTTGCATTTGCTTTTCATACTTACCAAAATCTACACTCTCATGGTATCTTATCTTTACACTTGTTCGCAGATTTGAGTAAAACTTCATTTTAAGTTTATACTCTTGTATCTCAGCTTCACTAAAAATTTCATCTATCTTATCACTAGAAAGTGCAAGTTTTAAAGCTCGTCCATAGTTTGATAGATATTCATAAAACTCTTTTCTTATATCTTCATCTGCTAAAAATACCTCATAACTCTCTTGGTCATTTTTATTATCAACATTTTTAAATAACTCTTCTAAATGGGAATAATATGTTTTAACTCTTGCTATCTCTTCTTTGATGTCAATAACAGTGCCAACCAAATCTTCTTCTTCAAACCCATCAAGTGAAGAGTAAGAAGTTAAAGCTCTGTCAAGATTACCTAATAGTCCTCTATAATCTATAATAAAACCAAAATCCTTACCATCGTAAAGTCTATTTACTCTAGCAATAGCTTGAAGTAGATTATGCTCTTTTAACTCTTTATCAATATATAAAATAGTGGCTCTTGGAGCATCAAAACCAGTCAAAAGTTTACTAACAACGATAAGAAGCTCAATCTCCTCGCCCTTTACAAATTCATCTTTTACTTTTTCAAGGTATCTATCTTCATCTCCATATTTTTTAATGATTTTTTGCCACTCTTCATTTATAAATGCTTTGTTATCATCATCAACACTCTCATAACCCTCTCTACTGTCAGGTGCAGATATTACAAAAGCTGTTTTTATATCTCCTAACTCTTCAAAGAGTTTGTGATACTTAATAGCTTCATATTTAGAACTAGTCGCAAGCATAGCTTTAAACCCCGTACCTTGAATATTTTTGATAAAATGTTCATTTATATCAAACATAATCATTTCAAGTCTTCTTTCACTACTTGCAACTTTTTGAAATCTTGCCCATTTTCTTTTTAAGTCAAGTTTCTGTTCGTCATTTAAATCACGAGATAAAACATCAAATCTTCTATCAAGTCCTTTTTCATCACTAATCCATTGGTCGACTAATCTTCCCTCATATAGTAGTGGTAAAACTGCTCCATCTCTTACTGCTTGGTCAATAGTATATTTATGTAATAATCCACCAAATTTAGAGATAGTACTTTTCTCTTTTTTCATAAGAGGAGTACCAGTAAAACCAAGGTAACAAGCACTAGGAAAAACTTTTTTCATAGCCTTGTTTAAATCTCCTTCTTGTGTACGATGCGATTCATCTACAAGTATAAAGATATTTGGATCATCCAGTATTACTTTCTCTTTTTGTACCGTCTCAAACTTATGTATCAGTGTTGTTATAACACTTTTTCCACTTTGAAGCAGTTGTATAAGTTCTTTACCACTTCTTGCTCTTGAAGCTTCTATCTCACTCTTATTAAATGTAGAATGTATCTGTCTATCTAAATCTTTTCTATCTGTTACTACAACTACTTTTGAATTTGGTATTTCTCTTTTGATGACACGAGTTAGCATTACCATAGTAAGAGATTTTCCACTTCCTTGTGTATGCCAAATAAGTCCTCCACCTCTTCGCCCAGTAGCATCTAGTTTATCTATCTTTTTCATTATCTCTTTAATGGCAAAATACTGTTGATACCTTGCTATCTTTTTTACTTTGTTATCAAAGATAATATATGAATGAAGAAGTTCTAAAACTCTCTTTTTTTCAAATAGAGAGTAAATAGTATTATCAAGT
Organism: Campylobacterales bacterium; assembly: GCA_027023175.1. Classification (GTDB taxonomy): domain Bacteria; phylum Campylobacterota; class Campylobacteria; order Campylobacterales; family JALSKU01; genus JALSKU01. The sequence continues at coordinate 1,001 of JALVWW010000066.1, read as the reverse complement.
TTACTAGGTGTTCTTTCATGGATAAGTCTGTTTATATCTTGTCTTACATCTTCTTCCCAAGTAGCATAAAATTTTTTAGGTGTTCCAGTAGTTGCATACTTTGGCGAATGATTATTTCCAGCTAATAAAATTTGTGTAAATTTAAAAAGGTGTGGTATCTCGCCTTTTAACTGATTTCGTATCATTTGAGAGATACCTTGTTCTGTTTCTACACTTGACTTTTTAAGCTCTATAACACCAAAGGGAATACCATTTATAAACAATACAATATCAGGTCGTCTTGTCTTATCTTTTTCGTTTAGAGTTTGTCTTGATACACTATACTCTTCGGTAAAATGAAAAACATTATTCTCTATATTTTTAAAGTCTATATATTTGAGTGAAAAGCTTTTTTTAATACCATCATGAAGCTCTTCTTGATAAGAGTTACCAAGGATTAGTTGGTCGGTTATTTTAGCATTAGCACTCATTAGCCCTTCGTTTAAAGACTCATCTAAACTAGCAACTGCATTAGCTATATTTTTTGGAGAAAAAGGATAGGTAATACCTTTGTATTCAAAGCTATTTAGTTTTTGAAGTTGATTTACTAAAACATCTTTTAGTAATACATCAGATAATTTTCCATTACGAAAATTCAGATTATCTTCTTGAGATATAAATATATATTTCATAGATTTTAATAAGTCTATCACATTGTTTTGAAGTTGTTTTTCTGTTGAAATATTTAAGTTCATATTTTACCTTTCTACTTAGTAATAATTTTTGATACTAATTATCAGACATAAAGTCTTCTTTTTTATATCTCTCAATATCATCTTTTTTCTATTGAATGATTTCTTCAATTTTTTGCTTATGTTTCAATAATTGAATACTAGATAAAATATCAAGTAATGATTCAAAATACTCTTTTTCTTTTTCTAATGTTGGGACTCTACTTCCTGTCCAACTCCAATGAGATGGCTCTAATCGTAATTTATCGAACACCTCAAATGATTTATTAT
>JALVWW010000065.1 GCA_027023175.1 Campylobacterales bacterium | reverse complement strand
TCTCAAAGATCGACATTAATATGTTTTTAAATAACGTGAAAAAGGAAGCTTTTAAAGCTCTTTTTCTGCCTCGTTCTCTCAAACAAGGACGAAATTATATAGCAATAATGCTTAAAGGGAGGTTAAATTTTTAAAAGAAATTATAAAATATGAATATACCCTGTTTGCGGCTCGATAGCAATAGTTATATTTTTATCATCACACGGACTGTTTTTACAAAGAACTATGCGGCATTGACTGCTTAAAATCCTATCTGACTGGTAGGGCTTCGTACTTGAAGAAAGGTCTCCCGCTATCGGTCTGCCTAGATAGTCAAAAGCTATCCTTCTTGCTGAGCTACATCCTCCATTGAACTGTACATCTTCTATGCCGTAAGTTTCACCAAGTGCCATACTTTTATCCCGTCTAGGGTCAGTTAATGGTATTACATGTGGACCATATCCTCCTGATAAAAACATTTTTGTTTCGGTAGGATTTTTTGCAATTTCATCTGATATATTTAGATAAGGATCATGATTTGTATTGGAAAATATGGTATATGACCATACCGTTATCCCATCAACAACTTTTGAAAATGCCAATTGCCATCTCTCTTTATACCAATTGACATCATTGGTATCAAATTTTTCATCAACCATTGCCAAATGTTTTGTATATCTTAGGTGTGATATAAGTTTGTCTGAAGCTTCTTCAAGCGAATCTCTGCTAAATCTAGGGGCCATAGTTGCAGCCAAAATACCGACAACCACTATAACAAAAACAAGTTCCAACATTGTAAAAGCGTATTTTTTGTTTTTGTTGTACTTCAACTTTTCTTACCTTGTAATAGTAGTAGAGAAAACTCTACTACTATTATATCATAAATTTTTTATATCTCTTCAGCCTTTTCAACATCATAAAGGATGTCATCCATTGGATGTCTGTACATAGGCATGGCAAGTCTTTTTTCATCAAGCACATGTCCAATAAAACCTATACTTCTACCAACAATGAAGAAAGCATTCAAAGTTCCGCTTTCTATAAATTCATCTATCTCCTCTTCACTATATCCAAGAGCTCTCCACATATCTACCATAAGTATTCCTATAGTACCGTCAACATTTAGGATAAGATTATCTTTTTTACTTGTTGTAAGTTGTTCAACTTCCAAAGCATAATTTAAAAGCGAAGTTGCAGGAAAATACTCTTTTGCAAACTTTTTAAGCCCCTCGACTCTTTTGTCAGGATTTCTTAGTGATTTTATCCTGTGACCGATTCCCGGAATCGGAATACCCTCTTTTTTCATATAATTTAAAAATTCTACAGGTGTCATATTGTTGTCATTTGCATACTTGAAATATTTTGCCGCTCCATCTATCGCACCACCAAATCTAGGACCTATTGTCAAAAGTCCGGTCACCAACGACTCAACAACTGACTTGCCGGCTCTGGCTGTTACTTTTGCATTGTGAGCTCCACTTACTGCAGGTCCATGGTCGGCAACAGTTTTAAGTACAGTTTCAATAAAATCCGATGCCCATCTTGGGTACTGTTTTTTAAACCATAGAAGCGATATTACATCACCTATACTCTTACCGGTATCTGGAGTAGCTACTGAGCTTATAGGAAAGCCCGCATAAGTTGCTTCTTCTCCTCTGTCATCACTTATGGTACATATGAAATTCTTGGGTCTTCTGTTTTTTGAGATAGTTTTTACTTCAGGCTCCTCTATCTCTGTTATAATACCTTCATTTTTAAGTTTGGTATAAACTTCATGAATAATTTTCGGTAATTCATTAAAACTTTCCGGCACATAAAAGCCTGCCTCTTTCATGGCTTTATTTTTTGCAATCGCAGTCTCTCTGTCAACATTTGCACTTGCACCTGCATGACCAAACTGTACTCCGCTACTGAAATATTGTGCAATAGTACCTATACACCAAGAGATAATAGGCTTGGTAATCTTACCTTCTTTAACCGCCTCAATTACTTTATACTCTTCTGTTCCGCCGACTTCTCCAAGAAGTATCATATATTTTACTTCCGGATTATCTTGCATCCTAAGAAGATTGTCTATAAAGGTAGAGCCGACAAATCTGTCTCCGCCTATTGCAACGCCTTCGGCAATTCCATCTGCATTTAAAGCGATGATATTTGACATTTCATTGAACAATCCGCCACTTCTTGTAACCAAACCGCAACTTCCCGCACGGTGCAACTTAGACTTAATGATATTTTCAATAGTTCCGCCGATATTTGCTATCTTGAAGGCTCCAGGAGCTATAGCTCCGACTGTAGCAGGGCCTATAACGGTTATACCTTTTTTTCTGGCAGCATTATTCATAGTCCTTGCCATTCTCTCAGGAATTCCCTCAGCTGTTACCATGATAGTTTTAAACTGTCCATCAATTCCAATGGCTTCCATAGTTACATTATAAGCTGTTCTAAACGATCCGAAGTTTAAAAGCACATCAGCATTTGGAAAATCTTTTGCAGCTTCTTTCGTGCTTTTATAAAGCGGAATCATTATCTCATCATTACCATAAAAGAATTTATCAAATTTGTTATTGCTAGTTGGTGCAACTATGGCTGCTACTGAAGGTTTTTCTCTGCCTATGACATAGTCATAATCAAGCATTCTTTGAATTGCACTTTTGTTATTGTTCCAAAATATCGCCTGTGTATCTTTAGTAAATAATGCACCCATCTTATTTCTCCTCCAATGCCATTCTAACTATATCAGTTACATGGGTTTCCGGACCATAAACTTCTATGTAAAGCCCCAATCTGTCAGCAGCTTCTTTTATATCTTTCAGTCCCTTTTCATAATTTGGACCACCTCTTCTTACATAAATTCTAACACCAACCTCTTTTAGTTTATCAGCATACTCTTCAAGAGCCTGAATGATACCTGTAAATGTTTTTGCAACATCTGTAAAATTTGCTATAGCTCCGCCGATAATGAGTATCTTCTCTCTTCCTTTTGGGTCCTTGTGTCTAGTCATAAGATCAAAAATGGTCTCAGCATAAAATCTTGTCTCATCCGTAGTAGGTCCGCCGCTGTACTCTCCATAGTTTGCCAATTCACTTACATCGGTCATATCAGCAATAGTATCAGCATAAACAACACTTGCTCCACCGCCTGCAACCATGGTCCAGACTCTGCCCATTGGATTTAGTATGGTAAGTTTCAGGCTTGCTCCACTTTTAGCATCAGCTTCTGCGATAGCTTCTTCTTCAGGACTTTTTTTATCCATACCAAAAGGTGTAGGAAACTCTATATCTCCCCACTTGTCTTTCATCATAAAGCCGGCTGTATCATCAAGTCTTGCAACAAGATCAAGAATATGCATTTTGTTTTCTATCATAACAAGCGGATTTATCTCCAAATAGGCAAAATTCAAATCTCTGTAAAATTTATAAAACTGCTTGGCAAAAGTTATAAATACCTCTTTTTTATCTGCCGGTATATCTTGGGGAACATTTGCTCTTATAAGGTGCTTTATATCTGCATCACTCAAATCTATAGGGATAACCGCTTCGGTAACTTTTTCTCCCCAACCTTCTTCAACTTCCATTCCACCTTCTGCCGACATATAAAGTACATCATCTTCGCCGACAGTTGTTGCAGCTATATAGTACTCTTGATCTTGAGTGTGCGGCGTAAAAGGCTCTACGATAAAATGTGTCAGGTAGCCTTCCTGTCCGGATATCAAAAGTGTTTCATGGGCTCTTTTTTCATCTATCCATTTTGCGGCATCTTCAAGAGTAACATCGCCGGGTTTGTCAACCTTAAATAAAACAAGACCGTTTTTTCCTCTTTTTCCAAAAAGCATATCAGGCTTGGCAACCAAAGGCTTTTGGTTTAGCCATTCAAAACCATGCTCTTTTGCTTTTTCTCTCAGCTCATCTCCACTGGTTACCAGGACTGATTGAAAGCCGTACTCAAAACCGCTGAAATAGTCATTCCAGTGTTTTGCAAATAGTGCTTTACCGTCATATTCGCGTATTGCTCTTTGAGCCATAACTGCTCCTTATATGTAATATATTAATATCTTGCGATTATACAATAAATAATAATAATTATTCAAACTTTAAATGGATTTTTGATAAATTTTCATTTATTTGTGTAGTTTTGAAACAAATACTTTAAAAACAGGTTTATTATAGTAACTTATCGTAACACTTTTGCTATTTTTCAAAGCATTGGGAGTCAATAGATAATCTCCTCCATTTTCAATACCGTAAAACTTTAGCCTCAAAGCAAAATCTCTGTCAGCTGAGCTTATCTCTTTGATATTCATACTCTTTAATCTTTTGGCAATCTCTTTTGCAAAATCATATCTGTAAGTAAAGTGTTTTTTAGGATTCGTCAAGACAAGGTACAAAGGTTTGTTAAAATAAATAAGTATAAAATTTATCACCAGTGAACCAAATACAATAGTAAAAAAAAGTTTATGCCAACTTCTAAGTTCGGGTATTCTTACTCTGTAACTGGATAAAAATGTTCTTACCATCAAAGGTGTTGCTATGATAGCAAAAGGTGCAAAATCTTCAAGTCTTATTTTTTGCCTGAAAGATAACAGTAAAGAAAAAATAAAAGCCACAAACGATATAAACCAAAGGATATTTTTATCCTCTTTTATAAGTATTCGATATTCGGTATAAAAAAAGTATAAAAAAACCAACGGTGAAAATATAGCACTGTACACTGCCAAAGTTTCTATAAAATAATTTTTTGGTTTTCCTCCTGTATCAAAACCCCAGACATACATACTTATCCCAAATAAAACCAAAGAAAAATATAAAAGTATATTGTCTTTTTTGTAAAGTGAATAAAAAATAAGTGACAAATAAAAAATGGAAAAAGAGTTATCCACCAAAAAAGAGAGCGATAAAATCAAATAAGCAACAATATACTTTTTTATCTCATACAAATATATAAACAGCAAAGATAAAAATATAACTATCTCTGCACTGTTTACCAAAATAGCAGCACTGTTTGTACCAGGAAGCAACAGATAGACTATAACTCCAAAAACCCTGTCACTTTTTCTTTTTAGATACTCTTTGCTTAGTTTATAGAGTAAAATTGTACTTAAAATGTGAAAAAATAGAAACGGCGCTCTTAGCGCAAAATCATTTTGCCCAAAAAGATATGTTGAGAATTTGACCAAATAGTGGATAAGAGATGTTGAATTGAAAAATATCCAGGCTTCATTATAACTGATGCTAAGTCTGTTTATGCCATATAGCAAAAAAAGAGTATGGATAAATATAACAAAACTTATCAAAAATGTTTCATTTAAAAACCTACTTTTGCTAAGATTGGAGTTAAAATCCTCAATCCTCAATCCTAAATCCTCCAACCTAAATCCTTAAAAAATTATCCAGTATTTTATATCCATGCTCACTCATGATAGACTCAGGATGATATTGGACTCCATAAATTTGATGATTTTTTATCTGAAGAGACATAATCTCTTCATCATCTTTGCTGTAAGATGTTACTTCAATATCATCATTTATACTATCTTTGTCAACTACAAGCGAATGATATCTCGTAGCTGTAAACTCTTTTGGCATCTCATCATACAAAATAGTCTGTTTGTCATTCATTACTATCTTTGAGGTTTTTCCATGCATCATTTTTTTAGCTCTGACAATTTTGGCTCCAAAACTCTGTGCGATGGTTTGATGCCCCAAACAGATGCCCAAAATAGGCAACTTATCTTTAAAGTATGATACACACTCCAGCGAAACTCCTGCATCATCAGGAGTAGCAGGACCCGGTGAAATAATAATCTTCTCAGGGTCTAATTTTTCTATCTCTTGCACACTCATTTCATCATTTCGTATAACTTTCAAATCAGCCCCGAGTTCAAGGCAGTACTGGACTATATTATAAGTAAAACTGTCATAATTGTCTATCATCAAAATCATTTATAAACCTTCAATTCATTATACAAACTATCTCTCTCGACGGGGATAAAACCACTATCTTTTATAAGATGGATAAATTCATCGAGTTTCATTCCGTTTGCACTTTTGGCTCCCGCAGCTGAATTGATAGACTCTTTTTCTATCGTTCCATCCAAATCATCCGCACCGAATTCTTGAGCTATTAGAGCCAAGTTTACCGTAGATGTTACCCAGTATGCTTTAATATGAGGCACATTATCCAAAACAAGCCTGGAAATTGCATAAGTTTTAAGTATCTCTTGAGAAGTTGGAAAATTTTCTACTTTTAGATAATTGTTCTCTTTTTGATAAACAAGAGGTATGAAGGCGTTAAATCCGCCTGTTTCATCTTGAAGATCTCTTATTCTCATCATATGATCTATCCTGTGAGATCTCTCTTCGATATGGCCAAAAAGCATGGTAACATTGCTTTTTTTACCTTTTTGATGCCAAAGTCTGTGAATTTCAAACCAGTTTTTTGAGCTTACTTTGCCTTTGCATATCTTCTCTCTTATATCTTCATCAAATATCTCAGCTCCACCTCCGGGCATGGAGTCAACTCCGTTTTCTATCATTTGGTCTATAACCTCTTCATAGCTTAAGCCGTTACTTTCGCTCAAGAAATTAACCTCAGCTGCGGTTAGAGCTTTTATATGAAGAGCGGGGTATAGCTCTTTTATCTTTTTAAAGATTCCAAGATACCAGTCAATGCCTACTTTATCATTGTGGGCTGAAACTATATGAACTTCCTTTATGCCGTGAGACAGAGCATTTTTTACAATTTCAAGTATCTCTTCATGACTCATTGTGTAAGGATTGGGGTTTTTTCTGTTTGCCGAAAAAGCACAAAACCTACATACATCCTTACACTCATTGGTGGGATTTATATGTCTGTTTACATTAAAAAAACTTTTTTTGCCATAGAGCTCTTCTCTCTTTTTGTTTGCCAATTTTCCCAAAGTAAAAAGGTCCATATCATACAGTGATAATGCCTCTTGGAAATTTAATCTTTCATTGTTTTCTATTTTTTTAATTATTTGATTCATTATTTCGCTTTAAATTATTTTTTCGAGATTATACCAAAATTTAAAAAATATATAGATATAATACTTGATTATTTTACTCACAAAGGAAATGCAATGCTTAGTAGATTTCATCTGCAAGAAAGAGGTACGGATGTCAAAACCGAAGCAAGAGCCGGTTTTACAACATTTTTGACTATGATGTACATAGTTCCCGTAAATGCTATTATTATGGGAAAAACAGGTATGGATATGGGTGCAATTATGACTGCAACCGCACTCATCACTATCATAGCTACAGTTTTAAATGGTATCTGGGCAAACACACCGATCGCCATGAGTGTTGGAATGGGACTTAATGCATACTTTACTTTTGGGCTTGTTCTTGGAATGAAACTTCCATGGCAGACAGCCTTGGGCATAGTTTTTATCTCAGGAGCTCTTTTTATCATTCTATCTTTCACCAAGTTCAGGGTCTGGGTAATGCAGAGTGTTCCGACAGACCTCAGGCGTGCCATAAGTGCCGGTATCGGAGCTTTTATAGCTTTTATAGGTTTGAAACAGATGGGAATCATTGTAGCAAACAAAGCTACTCTTGTTTCACTTGGAAATCTCTCCGATCCAAATGTTCTTCTTGGAATTTTTGGTCTGTTTGTAGCATTTGCACTTTTTAGCTGGAGAGTAAAAGGAGCTTTTATTTTGGCGATTTTAGCTACTTCCATAGTCGGCTGGGCTTTTGGACTGGGAGAGCTTCCAAAAAGTATATTTTCAATGCCGGCTTCAATAACTCCTATATTTTTAAAGCTTGATATCATGAGTGCACTCTCGCTTTCACTTTTGCCTGTTATCATTACATTTTTGATTACAGACATGTTTGACTCACTTGGAACACTGGCAGGAGTCGGATATAGAGCCGGCCTTTTTAAAGATGACTCCAAAGAGCTTCAAAAAACACTTGAAGTCGATGCGGTCGCAACCAGTGTCGGGGCACTTCTTGGCGTATCAACCACAACAAGCTTTATAGAGAGTGCAAGCGGTGTTGAAGAGGGCGGAAGAACCGGACTCACTGCTGTTTTTACAGGGCTGTTTTTTATACTTACACTTTTTATACTCCCTGTTTTCCAATCAATTCCTGAAAATGCCATCTACCCAATACTAGTAATGGTCGGTGCTTTGATGTTTAGCGAGTTGGAGCATATAAACTTCAAGGATATTCCTACTTCCATATCAGCTTTTATTACAACTCTTATGATGCCTTTGACTTATTCTATCACCAATGGTTTGTCTTTGGGTTTTATCGCATATCTTTTTCTGCTTGTTATCAGAGGTGAATTTGAAAGGATAAACATAGGTGTAGTATCTTTGGCAATTATCGGTTCACTTGTATTTATCTTTCATTAGAAGATGGACAACAAATGATATTTTATAGTTATAACGAGTTTAGTAAAGATGTAGAGGTTATGGCAAAAGAATTAAAAGAGTATGGCTGCGACACTATCGTAGCCATAGCCAGAGGCGGAATGACTCTGGGACACTTCCTTGCCGAACACATGAGCATAAGAAATCTCTACTCACTAAACTCTATTCATTATGACAATCAACAAAAACTTGAATATATTAAAGTTTACAATATCCCCGACCTCTCAAAAGCAAAAAAAGTTGTTATAGTCGATGATATTATAGACAGTGGTGAAACAATGCATGAAATTACAAGACTTTTACAGGAGAGATATCCTACTGTTGAGTTTAAAAATGCAGCCATATTTTACAAACCGACCTCCATCATAAAGCCTGATTTTGCCGTGAAAGAAGCTAAAGGCTGGATAGAATTTTTTTGGTCCAAAGCTGAGAATTAGGAGCAAAGGTGGTAAGGCGCAAAGGAGTAAAGAGACAAGGAGAAGCATGCATCAGTTGAGATATAAGATAGAGGATTTAATAGAAAAAAATGCTGATGATTTTGAAATATCAAAAGTGATAAAAAACTCTATCAAAGAATATCTTGACTCCATAGGTGATATCTTTAAAGAAAATCAGGGAAAAGATTTTTTGGTCAAACACACCAAAAAGATTGACGGTTTTATCTCTATCGCTTATAAATATATACTAAGAAAATATTTTGGGGATTATCTTCCTTTTCAAAGCCAAATCCCTATAACTATCACTGCTCTTGGAAGTTACGGAAGAGAACAGCTTTGCATATATTCTGATATTGACATCATGATAATTTATGATGAAATACCAGGATACAATATCGATGAAATCATTTCATCACTGCTGCATATCTTTTGGGATTCTGGCTTAAAACTAGGACATAGAACACACAGTATAGAGGATATATTTGAAGCTTCCAAGAAAGATATAACCATAAAGACCGCAATGATGGAAGCCAGGTTTTTGTGCGGATCCAAAATAACATGGATGAAAGCTTCAAGAGAACTGGAAAAAGTAAGAAAATTTAACCAAAAAGAGTTTATACTGGCTCTTAGAGAGTACAATAGACAAAGATATAAAAAATTTCAGCTAAATATGGAGCCAAATATAAAAGACGGGGTTGGAGGACTAAGAGATGCCAACTCTCTTTTTTGGATAGCAAATGCACTATACGGGGTTCGAAATACAAAAGAGCTTATCCCCAAATATATAAGTGAAAATGAACATAAAGAGTTTAGAATGGCTTTGGAATTTTTATACAGGGTAAGGTCTGCTCTTCATCTAAGCTCAAAAAGAAAAAATGATATTTTAAATCTTGAAAATATACCCGAAGTTGCCAAGCTCTTGGGTTTTAAAGACCACAGGTTTAAATCAGCTCAAAATCAACTGGTTTTCCAGACTCTTCACTCATTGTGGACTATAAAAAGAACAACAAAACTGCTTATAAAAAAACTTACAAAATCACTACTTTTTGATAAAAAAAATATAAAAAAACTAAAAAGTTCCTACTGGCAAAACCATATATACATTTGCCAAAAAAATGTGCTTACCAAACTTGACAAAAAAGGTGACACTTATCTTAAAGTGCTAAAACAAACTATCGGGCTTATGGATAAGGAGTTTGATTATGATATAAGCTACATCAATTATCTTAAAAAAACCAAACTAGCCAATAAAACTTCTAAAGAAGCATACAGAATCAAAAAGGAGATTTTTTACAAGCCATATCTCTATGCTACTTTTTATGCCTTATACCAGGCAAACATGTTGCATGTTGTATTTACTCCATTTAAAAAAGTGCTAAATCTACCCCAATTTGATGGATATCATAAATACCCTGTGGATATTCACTCAATTTATGCCCTATTTCATTTGGAAAATATTGATGATAAATTGATAAAAAAACTTTTTTTAGAATTAAGTAAAGACGAAAAAGCACTTTTAAGGCTTGTCGTATTTTTTCATGATATCGGAAAAGGAAGAAAAAAAGATCATAGAGAAATCGGTGCTACCATTATCAGGCACCAGGCAAAAAAACTTGGCTTCAACGAAAAACATATAGAAGCTGGGGCTACACTTGTAAAATATCATACAGATATGAGCAATACCGCAAGTAGGGAAGATATATACAATGAAAAAGTTATACTCTCTTTTGTATCAAAATTGAAAGACAAAAAGTTATTAAAAATGCTATATATCCTTACATATTGTGATATGAAGGCTGTTAATGAAAAGATATATTCACCTTTTTTTGCTTCACTTTTAAAAGAGCTTTACTTTATATCACTCGATGCTTTTGAAAAAGAGGAGCTTATAGATGAAACTTCAAGGAGATTGAGAAAAGAGAACAGACTTAAAAAGAGCAAAGAGTTTAAAGGGCTTCCAAAAGATCTGCAAAGAGATATCCTCAAAATAAGCTCAAACATTTTTTTCATCAAATACAATCCGTCCCAAATCATACAAATATCCAAATGGGCACACAACCTTAAAACAAAAGAGTATGATTATAAAGTAGATGTATCATCTCATCTTAGCATAACCATTATCAGAAAACATGAACTAAATCTGGGCTATCTTCTTGGCAAACTAAGTTCTCTAAATGTCGCAAGCATGGATATATTTAAACTTTTTGGGGGTATTAAATATTTTAAGATAGACTTTTTGGAAAATATAGAAAAAGATGAGCTTTTATATATCAAAGAGATTGTTGAAAACTCTTTTGATATGTCAAAGAAGATTTTCTTTAAGACTCCTGTTATTTATGAAAAAGAGTTGCATTTTGACTGCAAGCACTCAAAAACTTATGCAAAAATGGCCCTGCATACAAAAGACCAAAAGGCTATCATAGCCCATATAATTTCTATATTTGATCATTTCGGCGTGGATATTTCTACTGCAAAAATTCAAACCATAAAAAACAGAACCCATAATCTTTTTTTGATAGAAAAAAATGGAAAATTTTGTGACAATTTAGAAAAAATAAAGGAAAAAATATGTGTGGCATAGTTGGATATATCGGAGAGAAAGAGAAAAAGAAAATTATCCTGAAAGGTTTAAAAGAGCTTGAATACCGAGGGTATGACAGTGCAGGCATGGCAATACTCAAAGGTAATGATATAACGCATTTTAAAGCTGTCGGAAAATTGAAAAATCTTGAAGAAAAAACCAAAAATTTTACAAGTGAAGGTTTTGGACTTGCCATTGGACATACCAGGTGGGCAACCCACGGAAAACCAAATGAGATAAACGCGCATCCTCACCTCGGTGAGTACTCATATGTCATACATAACGGCATCATCGAAAATCATCAAGAACTAAAAAATGAGTTGCAAGAAAAAGGCTTCTCGTTTCTTTCGCAAACAGACAGCGAAGTTATAGTTCATCTGTTTGAAATGTTTATAAAAGAGGGTTTTGGTGCTTTTGAGGCATTTGAAAAAACTGTAAAAAAGCTTCAGGGTGCTTATGCGATACTTCTTATAAGCAAAGTTGATAAGGAAAAGATATTTTTCGCAAAAAATCTAGTCCCTTTGATAGTTGGCAAAAGTAGTGAAAATGAGATATTTTTCAGCTCAAGTGATGCGCCTCTTATAGGATATGCTCAGGATGTTGTATATCTTCATGATAAAACATACGGCTATGCCCAAAAGGGTGAAATCAATATTTATGAAAACTCTGTTTTACAAAAACCGAAGTTTAAAAAACTATCTATCTCAAAACTATCAGCACAAAAAGAGGGATTTAGGTTTTTTATGGAAAAAGAGATATATGAACAAAGTGCAGTTGCCAGCGAAACATTGATGGGAAGAGTACAAAAAAATAGAGTTATATTAGATGATATAGATGATAGCTTTTTTAATGAGATAAATGAGATAAAGATATGTGCATGCGGTACCAGCTACCATGCGGCACTTGCTTCTTCATATCTTTTTGAAAGAGTTTCGAAGATAAAATGCTCAGTTGAGATAGCAAGTGAGTTTAGATATAAAGAACCGCTTTTAAAAAATGATACACTTTTCATAGTCATTTCTCAAAGTGGAGAGACAGCCGATACTCTTCAAGCTTTAAAGATGGCAAAAAAAGCCGGACTAAAAACTCTTGCGGTTTGTAATGTGGATAACTCTTCGATAGTTAGAATAAGCGATGAAATTCTTCTTACAAGAGCAGGTATAGAAAAAGGAGTGGCAAGTACAAAAGCTTTTACAACTCAGTTTATAGTCCTCTGGATGCTGGCTTTAAAACTTGGAGAGTTAAAGGGGAATTTAGGACAAAATATAGTTGAAAGTGAGATAGAAACACTTTTAAAAGTTCCTGCTGTTTTAAAAGTTGATGAAAAAATCCATGAAAAGATAAGACGACTCTCCAAAAGATATCTACATGGTCACGGTTTCTTTTTTATAGGGCGAGACCTCTTTTTCCCTTTGGCATTGGAAGGGGCTTTGAAACTAAAAGAAATAAGCTATCTTCATGCCGAAGGATATCCGGCGGGAGAAATGAAGCATGGTCCTATAGCTTTGGCCGACAGCGAACTTTTTACCGTGGCTTTGATGCCAAAAACCATGCTTTACGACAAAGTAAAAAGCAATGTTGAAGAACTGAGCGCCAGAGATGCTACCATACTTGCTCTTAGTCCACTTGAGTTTGATATAGCAGATGATTTTATCAAAACAAAAGGATATGATCACCCAATGCTTGAATTTTTTGAAATGAGTGTTATAGTACAGCTTTTGGCACTCGAGATATCAGTTCGACTTGGAAATGATGTGGATATGCCAAGGAATTTGGCAAAGAGTGTGACGGTAGAATGAAAAATTAAAAATTAAAAATTAAAAATTTTAAGAAAAAGAATAATGCTTCCGATATAAGTAAATATAAAAATATCTTTTTATATATGGATAACAGTGAAGTTGCAATATATATCATTAAAAACCATAAGGGAGTCTTTACTGGTACTGTTATAGTATGAAAGTCTAGCAATTTCAACACTACTCCATCAAGTAAATCTCCCTCTTTTATGAGATGCAAAAATAGCTCCAACGGATAAAAAACGATAAAAATCATAGATAAAAATGGTGACAAAAGCTGAGAAATCGCAAATGTCGGGAAAATATAGTGCACTATAGGCTGCATAGCTACAAAAACCCAAAAATTTATAAGGATAAAAACAAGCCATGGTTTCAACTCTTTAAAATAATACAAAAACAAAAATATATAAAATACTCCAAAAACTGAAAACCAAAATGAGATACTAAAAATATATGCAGGATTTATGGCCAGTAGTAAAAGCAGTGTCAAAAACAGTGTCTCGAAAGATACTATTTTGATGTGTCTGATATAAAAAATATAACCTAAAATAAGCATAATGTAAGCTCTGCTTAAAGATGGTATAAAACCTACAAGATACAGATACCCAAACAGTAAAAATAGGGACGCCATCATCATGTCCAGTTTGTGATTTTTGTAGGGGAAAAATTTATCCTGGAAGAGTTTATACACAGGAGTTAAAACCAAAAATATTAAAAATGATAGTACCCCGAGATGAAAACCGCTTATGGCTACCAAATGAGAAATACCAAGCGTTTGAATATGAAGTCTTGTTTGTTTATGTAGTTTTGTACCCAAAAAGAGAGTTGAAAATATCTCTTTTGCAGTCATATTTTTATGCTGGGAAGTTATGTAATTTGATATATCTGTTTTTAAACTGTTGGAATTAGATTTTTTTACTTTTATACCATAAACAGGAGCAAAAAAGCCTCTTAAATATTTGTAAAAAGAGATATTTTTCGTCAAAACTTTACATTTTATTGCACTATTTGTCAGTTTTTTTAAATTTTTTTGCCAACTGATACCAAAAAATTTTATTCCGTTATCGGTTTGAAGCTTCAAAAGAGTATATCTTTTTCCTTTTTTTGTTATTTTTTGAAATTCGGATAAAACTTTTGCTTTTATAGGATGATATTTTACGGAAGTAAAATCTTCAAACTTTTGATACTCCAAAAGCAGATGAAAGAAAAAAATCGATACCAAAACAAGAGTCAGGATAAAAAAATGCTTTCTATCCGGCTCTATTTTTTCCAAATTACAACCCTGAAGGTATCTCTATCTTTGTCTCTTTGATATCTTCATATACTATCTCTACAGGGACAGCACCCTTATCAACAAATCTTGTGCAACTCTTTTGAAAAACAAGATCAGCCACACCTACAGGACCGTTTCTGTTTTTTCCTATGATGATTTCCGCATCCTCTTCAGGCTTGGCAAAAAAGTTGCTTTTATACTCTTTGCCTTCATTTCTGGCTTTCATTTCTTTCTCTTTCTCTTCTCTCATACGATATACATCATCTCTGTAAACAAAAAGTATAAGATCAGCATCCTGCTCTATCGCCCCACTCTCTCTAAGGTCACTTAACATCGGCCTTTTATCACTTCTGCTCTCCAGGCTTCTATTTAACTGAGAAAGAGCAATGATAGGCATATTTAACTCTCTTGCCAAAAGTTTTAAACCTCTGCTTATCTCAGATACTTCCAAGTGCCTGTCCTTGCTTCCTGTTCCACTCATAAGCTGAAGGTAGTCTATGATGGCAAGCGATATCTCGGGATGGTTTGTTTTTAGTTTTCTAAGCTTACTTCTTACATGATGAATATCTACCAATCCATTGTCATCTACAAAAAGCTTGGAGTTGCTCATCTCATCCATCGCACTTGATAGTCTTGAAAGCTCATCATCATTCAAATCACCTATTTTTAGTTTTTGAAGAGGTATGGAAGTAATGGAGCTTAGCATCCTTAACATCAATTGCTCTGCCGGCATTTCAAGAGAAAATATAGCAACACCGAGTTTGTCTTTTATAGCTTTTTCGGCCAGATTCAACGCAAAGCTTGTTTTGCCCATTGCAGGTCTTGCGGCTATAATGATAAGATCGCCCTCCCCAAAGCCGGTTGTTAGTTCATTTAATTTTCTAAAACCTGTATCAACTCCTACAACTCCATGGTTGCCTCTTTTTTTCATCTCTTCTATATGTTTTAGGGTTGACTCGACTATCTGTGGCGAATCTCTAAAGTCACTGCTGTTTGCTTCTTCTGTAATTTTATAAAGTTTTTGCTGCACCAAATCAACCACATCTGATGACGGCAAGTCTTTTTCAACAGCTACCTCTTTTATATCGCTCGTAAGTGAAATGAGTTCTCTTTTTATCGCTTTGTCTTTTATCTCTTCGATGTATGCCGAAGTATTTGAGAGAGGATTGGATGATATTATCTCTAAAAAAGCCTCTTCGTCAAAAGCATTTTTTTGATGGAGTTTCTTTTTTAAAAATTCCTCATCTATGGGTTTTTCTTCTCTTTCGCACTCTATCATCGCTTCAAAAAGATATCTGTGAAACGGTAGGTAAAAATCTTTTGGTTTCAATCTCTCTGCAACACTCTCAAACGAGGTAGGGTCAAAAATGATAGAGCTTAAGACTGCTTTTTCAAGATTGACACTGTTTAGCGTATCAAGCATCTTTTTCAGCCTCCTTTGCAGCTATTTCAACTTCACTCACAAATCTATCCACCAACTCATCTTCACTTAGTTTTGCAATGATTTCACCTTTTTTTATAATAAGCCCGCTTCCCTTTCCATACGCTATGGCTACATCTGCACTTTTTGCTTCACCCAGGGCATTGACCGCACACCCCATAACTGAAACATTTAAAGGTGCAGTAATATGCTCAAGTCTCTTTTCAACCTCTTCGACAGCTTTTACAAGGTTTGCTTCTATCCTACCGCAAGTTGGACATGAGATGATATTTAGCCCCTGCTTGGCAACACCACTGTCTTTAAGGATGGCTCTTGCAACTTCTATCTCTTTTTCAAGTTCGCCTGTTATGGATACTCTCATGGTATCTCCTAT
>JALVWW010000064.1 GCA_027023175.1 Campylobacterales bacterium | reverse complement strand
TAATAAAAGAGGTAAAAGAGACAAAAGATTATAACGAAGATAAATTTCACACAATTGACGGCAAAGCTTTAAAAGCATGTGACAGAATAGCAGCTTTTATAGAAGCTACACTCTCTATATCATACGGCGTCAAGTCAAAAGAGTTAATTAGCGGAAAAAAAGAGATATTAACAAGGCTCAAGCAAAATCCTGCTATAAACGGGATGGATTTTTATAAATTGGCAAAAGACATAGAGGAATATTTCAAAGAGTAAAAAAGACTTCTCTTCAGATGGCTGCGGCACATAAACTTGCAGGGTGCTCTGCTGCGTTCCCGCCCTGAAGCGTTGCCCTGCAGGCTCATTGCACAGGTCTGAAGAGAAGCATTGAAGATACCGTGATATCCTCAATGTATGCAAATTATACCAAAAAAGAGGTTAATATGATATTAAAAAAGATAAAAAACTATATCTACTCTTTCTTTAGAGAATTCCTCGTTTTTCATCACAGTTCACTGGAATTTCGTGCAAAACTGTTAGCTTCCATGATAAGTGTTAAAAGCAGTATTGATGAGTGTGAAAAGGATACTTTGGAAAGTATCGCAAATGAAATATACAAAGATGATGAAAACAGAGCGGAAATCCTTGTAAATACAACCATGGAATATGTAAAAAAAGTTACTGAGATGAATGGTTTGTATGTAGATGATTTGATACTTGATATTGACAAAAATTTAAAAAAATATCCAAAATTTTATCAAAAGATTGACATAGAGAGTTTAAAAAGATTTTTAAAATGTAAAGCTACTACCGAAGAAAAACTTCTAAGGCTTAGAATACTTGAATACTTCAAAAAAGAGTTGGAATACAAAGGTCTTTTAAAAGATGAAAATAGCTAGATATTTCCTTTTTTTATCTCTTTTTGCTGTTTCACTCTTTTCTTATGACAGATACAATATATTGGTTCTTCACTCTTATCATAAAGGTTACAAATGGAGTGATGATATTTCACAAGCGATAAATGATAATTTTGAAAACAATCCAAGCATTAACATAACTACACTTTATATGGATGCCAAAAGGATTGAAAATGACTCTTACTATAGCAAACTGTTTGAACTTTACAAAGAAGAGTTTAAATATACAACATTTGATGTTATCATCGCAGTTGACAATAATGCATTGGAATTTTTGACAAAATACAGAGATAAAATCTTTCAAAACAGTTATATAGTTTTTTGCGGTATCAACAATTTTAGCGAAAAAATGATAGATTTTCCAAACTTTAGATACAGAGTGACGGGAGTAGTAGAAAATGTTGATATAAAAAAAAATATAGAGTTAATTACCAAAATGATTCCATATCTAAATAAAATTCTCATCATCAGTGATGAGTCAAAAAGCGGTCTTGATATAAAAAAAGATATATTTAAAATTATGAAAAACTATTTTTATCTCAATTATGAATATCTTGATATGTTTGATTTGCAGGGTATCAAAAAGATAGTCAAATCTCTTGGAAAACATGATGCTATTTTGTATGTTTTTCACCAAAGAGACAAATCAGGTAAATATTTTACATACAAAGACTCGTTAAAAGAGGTTTCATCAGTCAGTAAAGTTCCGATTTTCGGTCTTTGGGATTTTGATATGGGGTATGGAGTAGTCGGGGGAGCACTCTTAAACGGATATTCACAGGGTGAAGAAGCTGCCAAGATGACAGGTTTGATTTTAAACGGAGTCGAGCCCAAAGATATACCGATTTTAAAAAAAAGTACTTCAAAATATATTTTTGATTATAATTTGTTAAAAAAATATCATTTAAAAATACCAAAAGATATAGAAAAAGAGGCAATAATACTCAATAAACCAAAATCAATTTATGAAGAGCATAAAAAAATCATTTGGATATTTGGCTCGATTTTACTCTTTTTAATTTTGGTGAGTATCATTTTGCTTGTGAATATTGCCAAAAAAAATAGAGCTGAAAAAAGACTTCAAGAGCAGTTGAAATTCTTGGAAGTTTTGATTGAGACTATTCCCAATCCTATCTTTTACAAAGATAAATCAGGTAAATATTTGGGATGCAACAAAGCATATGCTCAGTTTATAGGAGTTGATAAAAAAGAGATAATAGGAAAAACAAGCTACACATTTTTTAAAAATTTTGTAGCAAGCGAAAATACAAAAAGAGATCAGGAACTGCTTAATTCACTAAAAAATGACATCTATGAAACTACACTTTATTCAAAAGACGGAAAATTTGCAAAACAGGTTATCATAAGCAAGGCTCCATTTTATCTAAGTGATAACAGTGTGGGAGGAATTGTTTGTGTTATTGATGATATCACTGAAGTAACCCAGCAAAAACAGCTTTTGAACCAACAGGCAAAACTTGCCGAGATGGGAGATATGATAGCTGCTATCGCACATCAGTGGAATGAGCCTTTGGTGGAACTTTCGGCTATAGTGCAGGATTTGCAAATAAACTTTTTAGAGGGAAAAATGAATAAAGAAGAGGTAGAAGAGTTTGTAAAAGATTCTATGGTACAGATTCAGTATATGTCAAATACTATTAAAGATTTTAGAAATTTTTTAAAACCTACAAAAGTAAAAAAACTCTTTTCTTTAAAAAAAGCCTTCAGTGAAATTTATGAAATTATTGGAAAACAGATATTTTATGCCAATATTGACCTTGTTTTTACAATCAACAATGAAACAAATGATATAACTCTTTTTGGATATGAAAATGAGTTTAAACAGGTTTTGCTAAACCTTATCAATAACGCCAAATCAAAGATAATCAACCTAAATCAAAAAAACAAAAAATTTATCCTTGAAATAATTGCTTCTTTAAAAGATGATATACTTATAAAAGTAAGAGACAACGCGGGGCATATAGATGAAAATATCATAGAGTCAATTTTTGACCCATATTTTACTACCAAAAAAGATGGAACAGGTTTGGGTCTATATGTGGCAAAAATTATTGTAGAAGATAAAATGCAAGGGAAAATCAGTGTGCAAAATATAGGTAAAGATATCGTAGAATTTACTTTATATCTACCCAAAAATAAGGCTGTATAGATGAAAGTACTGCTTTTAGAAGATAACAAAAGACTTAACAAAACCATTACCAAAAAATTGAAACTTGAAGATTTTGAAGTAGATTCTTTTTTTGACGGACAAAAAGCTTTTGAAGCTGTTGGTAGCGGATACAGCTGCTATATACTTGACATAAATGTACCAAATATCGACGGAGTAGAGATACTTAAAACCATAAGAGAATATTTTCCCAATGTACCGGTTATCATTATCAGCTCTACAGTTGAGCTCGATATGATAAAAGATGCTTATGAGCTTGGATGTGATGATTATATAAAAAAACCATTTTTTATAGATGAGTTGATTATCAAGATAAAAAAGCTATGTAATATCGATAAAAATATTATTAAAATAGATAAGTTTTTTTCATATGATACAAAAGAGCATTCACTCTATAAAGAGGGTGAAAAACAGGAGCTTACGAAAAAAGAGAAACTACTTTTGGAGCTTTTTATAAACTACAATGGCAAACTTGTAACTTATGAGAGAATAGAGAGTTTTGTATGGGAAGGAGAATTAACCACCATAGACTCCATTAGGGCACTTGTAAAAAGAGTCAGAAAAAAACTTCCTCCAAATTGCATAAAAACAGAAGTCAATCAAGGGTATAGATTTTTTGTTACAGTCTAGTTTTTGTCATATAGATGTCATATTAATTAGTTAGAATTAGCTTAAAATTTTAAAAGGAGTTTATATGAAGTTTTTTTCAACTACACTTAAGACTGCAGCAGTTGCAGCCTTGGCAGTTAGTATGAGTATCAGTGCGGCAAGTGCCAGAGTGTATCACTGGAAACTTGCCATGACATGGCCGACAAATTTACCGCCGTTTAGTGATACGGTTTACAAATTTGCGGATGATGTTAAAAAGATGAGCAATGGTCAGCTTATCATCAGAGTTGACTCTAAAAACAAACACAAGTCTCCGTTTGGTATCTT
>JALVWW010000063.1 GCA_027023175.1 Campylobacterales bacterium | reverse complement strand
TTAAGGAGCTATGCCATAGTTGCTACGCTTGTAGTGAACTTTGTCCGACTAATTCTTTGCCTATGCAAAGAGAAAAAATCGGAACTATAAAAGTGTATGAAAATAGTAGTTTTGATTTTGTTGAGGGAAGATTGGATCTTGGTCAAGAGATGGCGGTTCCTTTGATAGCTCAAACTATGGAGTATATAAAAGAGAATTTTCCTAACCATATCAGACTTTATGATGCACCGCCGGGGACTAGTTGTCCAGTCATTGAAGCGGCAAAAGAGAGTGATTTTGTACTTTTAGTAACTGAACCTACTCCTTTTGGTCTAAATGACTTAACTTTGGCGGTAGAAACTATGAGAGTTTTAGAAAAAAAATTTGCAGTTATAATAAATAGGTATAGTATAGGTGACAATAGAGTTGAAGAGTATTGCAAAAACGAAGGCATAGATATAGCGGCAAAATTTTACAACGATAAAGAAGTAGCAAAATTATATGCCAAAGGAGAGTTGATATATCCACATATCAATCACTTTAAACAATCTTTAGAAGAGTTGGTAAAATACATAGAAAATAGGATTTAGGACATAGGATTTAGGTTTTAGGATGTAGATTCTAATCACGAATTACGAATCACGAATTACGAGTCACAAATCACGAGTCACGAATCACGAACTAGGAGTAGTATGAGCACTAAAGAGATAGTTATCATTTCAGGAAAAGGCGGAACAGGTAAAACTTCCATCAGTGCATCTTTGGCATATTTAGCAAAAGATGAAGCTATTGTAGCTGATTGTGATGTGGATGCGGCAAATATGCATCTTTTACTTGAGGCTGATTTTGCACATAGTGAAGAATTTTTTAGCGGTGAGACGGCATTGATAGATGAAGATGTCTGCGTAAACTGCGGAAAGTGCAAAGAAGTTTGCAGGTTTGATGCTATAAATGTTATAGACAACCAACACAGAGTTGATAACATCTCTTGCGAAGGGTGTCGGTATTGCTTTCGAGTATGCCCGACAGGTGCAATTGAGATGAAAGAACAAAAAGCGGGAGATCTGTTTATCTCAAACATTAAGACAGGCTCAAAGATGGTGCATGCAAAGCTTGGATTTGGGGCGGAAAACTCCGGTAAACTTGTGGCAAAAGTTAAAACTACCGCTAAAGAGTTGGCAAAAAAAGAGAATAAAAGATATATCATAGTTGACGGAAGCCCTGGTATCGGATGCCCAGTTATATCAAGTTTAAGCGGGGCAAACTTGGTGGTCGTTGTTACTGAAGCCACAGTTTCCGGACTTCACGACTTAAAAAGGGTGCTAAAACTTACAGACTCTTTTTCTTTAAAATCAGTTTGCATTATAAACAAATATGATTTAAATGAACAAATAAGCAGTGAGATAGAAAATTTTTTAAAAGAAAAGGGAGTCGAAGTGATAGCAAAACTGCCTTATGACGAAACTTTTACAAAAGCATTAAGTAATGCAAAAGTAATAGTGGAGTATGATAAAAATTCTAAAATTTCCAACATATTGCAAGATGTTTATAAAAATTTACAAAAGGAGTTGTTAAAATGAGGATACTTTTTACAGCAAAAGGCGAGAGTTGGGATGCATTGGTAGATCCCAGATTTGGCAGAGCTGAAATGTTTATAATCTATGATGAAGAGAGTGATATGCTGACAAAGATTTCCAATGATGAGGCAAAAGGAAAAGCTCACGGAGTAGGTCTGCAAAGTGCAAAAAAAGTTCTTGAAGCCAAAGCAGATGTTGTTATAACGGGAAATGGAGCCGGAGAAAAAGCTCTTGAGATACTTCAAAAATCAAATACAAAAGTATATGTCGGCGCAGGAGACATAACACTTAAAGATGCTTATAAAGCCTTTAAAGAAGGCAGACTGCAGCTTCAATATTAGGATAAAAAATGAGATTGGTATTTCCAACAGATGAAAATATGGGATATTTGAGTAAAAGAGGAGCACATTTTGGCAAAGCAAAGTTTTATACTGTCATTACTTTGGAAAATGGGCAGATAGAAGATGTGGAGGTTTATGAAAATCCGGGTCACAGTGGTGGGGCTTGTGGCAATGCTGTTGCAAACATATTAAGCTTAAAGCCTGATGCACTGATAGTAGGAGGCATTGGAGGAGCACCAGCTAAAGGATTTGCACAGGCAGGACTTGACCTTTACTTTGATAGAGTTTCACCTACTGTAAAAGACTCGATTGAGCTTTTTTTAGAGGGAAAGCTTGAGAAAAGTGAAGGCGAAGGAACTTGCTCAGCTCATTAACATTAATTATGCAATGTGCCAGTCATTAAATTGGTAGTTTTTATCATTTTAGAGGTACCCTTTTAATGACTTGGCAAAGTTTTTTATCTCTTGAGTAGCTTGCTTGATATCTTTAAAGGCGATAACGGTATCATAATTGCCACGATGTTTGTATACTTTGTCGTAGTATTTCTCAAGTAAAATTTTTGCACACTCTATTTTGCTGCCGTTATAAAATGCTTTTTTTGCATCCAAGGCATATTTTTTTTCTATGTAAGGTGAAATTTTTTGCATAGCTTCTTCAAAAAATTTTTCATCAATATTCTCATAATCTTTGAGTATTCTTTGTGCTCTGTTATGTATGGGTGAGTCTATCCAAATACGGGGGCTGTTTAGTATTTTATTGTAAAAATGATTGGGTATATGTAGTCTGCCTATCTTTTTACTTTCTCCCTCAACTATGACAAAATCATACTCTTTTGTTCTTTGTAATTCATCATAAATAGAGTTTTGAAACTGTTTTTGAGAAGGCTGAGCTCCGTTTATGGCGCCAAAACTTGAGCCTAAATGATTGGCAAGTTTTTCTAAGTCTATTGCTTCTTTAAACTCTTTTAAGATAATACTTTTTCCGCTTCCGGTAAACCCATCAAGTATGATAAAGTTATTTTGTTCAAAACTATCAAGATATTTAAGCACATGGTGTCTATAGCTTTTATATCCTCCTTTGAGTTTATAAACTCTATAACCGATACTATCAAGTATGGTGGCAATTCCCCCGCTTCTTTGTCCTCCTCTGGCACAATA
This sequence comes from Campylobacterales bacterium, assembly GCA_027023175.1. Lineage (GTDB taxonomy): Bacteria > Campylobacterota > Campylobacteria > Campylobacterales > JALSKU01 > JALSKU01. The sequence goes on along the minus strand of JALVWW010000063.1, from coordinate 975 downwards.
GATAAATATTTTGGTCTTTGGAGTAACGGTTGATAAAAAGTGCTGCAAATGATGGCTTACATTTTTGGCTATATAGCTGGCACCCAATCTTTTGGCATCAAAAGCAGAGGTTTTGTAAAGAGTACCCACCTCTTTTCTCTCAATATCATTTAGAGCGTAAAGATTGATAGCATTTTTCATATGAGATTCATTGTATTCTTCGGGGCTTCTGGCATCTATGAGTAAAGAGTTGTTATCTATATTGCTTAAAAATTCATTTATATTTAGTGTAGTTATCATGCTGGAATTATACCCAAATTTTGACTTATTGGAAACTTTAGGGTATAATGCGACCACTTAATTCAAGCTGCATTGCTTTTTACCGATGATTCTCTGTTTTTTAACATTTTGATCCGAATAAGGCTACAATGGTTTGGATTAAAATTTAATAACTGATTAAGAATCAGTAAAGAAAGAGTTTTATGTCAGATAACACTACAACCATCCCCAGCCAGTTTCTCGAATTCGGCTTTAAAGACGAGATAAACAAAGGCATACTAAATGCCGGTTTCAAAGTTCCAAGCCCCATCCAGGCAAAAGCCATACCTATCATCATAGAAGGCAGAGACTTGGTTGCACAGGCAAACACAGGAACAGGAAAAACAGCAGCATTCGGACTTCCCGCGATGAATAAAATCTCAGGCTCCAAAGGAGTCGGTCTTTTAGTTATAACTCCAACCAGAGAGCTTGCAACCCAGGTAGCAGATGAGCTTTACAACCTGGGTAAATATGCAGGTATAAAAACCGTAACAGTATATGGAGGCAGCTCATACTCAAGACAGTTGGGTCTAATTGAGCGAGGTGCAAACATAGTTGTAGCGACTCCGGGAAGATTGAAAGATCTTTTAAGCAGCGGCAAACTAAGAGACTTTAACCCTGAAATTGTTGTGCTTGATGAAGCGGACGAAATGCTTGATATGGGATTTTTAGAAGATA
>JALVWW010000062.1 GCA_027023175.1 Campylobacterales bacterium | reverse complement strand
CGATAGATACTCTCGTCCAGAAATGGCATCAAAATGGACATACCAAGCAAAATACCAAGCATGGTTAGATGTAGAAAAAGCAGTAGTAAAAGCTTGGGCAAAGCTTGGAAAAATTCCTCAAGAAGATGCTGATAAAATTGTTGCAAATGCAGGATTTGATATTAAGCGTATTGATGAGATAGAAGCTGTTACTCGTCACGATCTTATTGCATTTACAACTTCTGTTTCAGAGACTTTAGGAGATGAATCAAGATGGTTTCACTATGGTATGACATCTTCAGATACTATCGACACAGCAGTAGCATTACAAATGAGAGACTCTTTATCTCTTATTATTAAAGATGTAAAAATGATTATGGAATCTATTAAAAAACGAGCAATGGAACATAAAATGACTCTTATGGTTGGTCGTTCTCACGGTATTCATGGTGAGCCTATCACTTTTGGTCTTGTTCTTGCTGTTTGGTATGATGAGATGAGACGCCATTTAGAAAATTTAGAGCAGACTATGGAAGTTATTTCTGTTGGTCAAGTAAGTGGAGCTATGGGAAATTTTGCACATGCACCACTTGAACTTGAAGAGTACACTTGTGAAGAGTTAGGTCTTAAACCTGCACCTGTTTCAAATCAAGTTATACAAAGAGATCGTTATGCTCGTTTGGCTTCAGCGTTAGCGCTTATGGCATCTTCGATTGAAAAATTTGCTGTTCAAGTTCGCCACTGGCAAAGAACAGAAGTTTATGAATGTGAAGAATTTTTTGCAAAAGGACAAAAAGGTTCTTCTGCTATGCCACATAAAAGAAACCCAATTTTAACTGAAAACATTACAGGTTTAGCAAGAATGATTCGTGCTTATGCAGCACCAGCTATGGAGAATGTAGCACTTTGGCATGAAAGAGACATTAGTCACTCATCTACCGAGAGATTTTGGTTACCAGATGCATTTATAACATCAGACTTTATGCTTAACCGTATGAATGGCGTTATAGCAAATCTTACAGTTTACCCTGAAAATATGATGAGAAATCTTAATCTAACAGGTGGTTTAGTCTTTTCTCAACGCGTTTTACTTGAGCTACCACTTCAAGGTGTGAGCCGTGAAGATGCCTACAGAATTGTACAAAGAAATGCTATGAAAGTTTGGGAAGAGATTCAAAAAGGTCGTCCAACTACAAATGAAAAAGGTGAATCACTCTATCTAAATCATCTTTTAGCAGATGAAGAACTTAGAAGTAAACTAAGTGAAGAGCAAATTCGAGAGTGTTTTAATTATGATTATTACACTAAAAATGTAGATAACATTTTCAAAAGAGTATTTGGAGAATAGGCAAAAAATGATAACAGTTATAAAAAGAAATGGAAGAACAGAACCTCTTGATATTTCAAAAATACAAAAATATACATCTGCAGCTGTTGAAGGCTTATACAATGTAAGTCAAAGTGAACTTGAAGTGGATGCACAAATCCACTTCCGTGATGGTATAACATCAAAGGAGATTCAAGAGACACTTATAAAAACAGCAGTAGATAAGATTGATATCGATGCTCCAAATTGGACTTTTGTTGCATCTCGTCTTTTCCTTTTCAATCTTTACCATCAAGTAAATGGTTTTACAGGATACTCATCTTTAGCAAAATATTTTGAAAAAGGTGAAAAAGAGGGGCGTATTCTTTTAGGTCTTAAAGAGATGTATGATCTCGATGATCTTGAAAAGCACATTAAACCAGAACGAGATTTACAATTTAATTATCTTGGAATTAAAACACTTTATGATAGATACCTTATAAAAAATAGAGATGCTAACCCTATAGAATTACCACAACATATGTTTATGGCTATTGCAATGTTTTTAGCACAAAGAGAAGAGAAACGCCAAGAGTGGGCAATAAAATTTTATAACATGATAAGTAAATTTGAAGTTATGTTAGCAACACCAACGCTCTCAAATGCAAGAACACCACGACATCAATTAAGTTCATGTTATATCGGTTCTACTCCTGATAATATCGAAGGAATTTTTGATGCTTATCAAGAGATGGCAATGCTCTCTAAATTTGGTGGAGGTATTGGTTGGGACTGGACACAAGTGCGATCTATGGGTTCTTTTATTGATGGACATAAAAATGCAGCAGGTGGAACAATTCCATTTTTAAAAATAACAAATGACATTGCAATTGCTGTTGATCAACTTGGAACAAGAAAAGGGGCTATTGCTGTCTATCTTGAACCTTGGCATATTGATGTAAATGACTTTTTAGATTTAAAGAAAAACTCGGGTGAAGAGCGTCGTCGTGCACACGATTTATTTCCAGCAATGTGGCTTAATGATCTATTTATGCAACGCGTTCAAGAAGATGCAATTTGGACGCTTTTTGATCCTTATGATGTTAGAGAACTTACTAACTTATATGGAGATGAATTTAATAAGCGTTATATAGAGTTAGAACAAGATGAAAACCTTATAACAGAAAAGATAAAAGCAAAAGATTTATGGAAAAAAATCTTAACTTCTTATTTTGAAACAGGTTCGCCATTCTTATGTTTTAAAGATAACGCTAACCGTGCAAACCCAAACAATCATGTTGGTGTTATACGAAGTTCTAATCTCTGTACAGAAATTTTTCAAAACACACAACCAAATCACTATAAAATAAAATTTATCTTTGAAAATGGTGATAGTGTTAGTTATGAAGAGAATGAGATAGTCAAAGTTGATAGTGGCATAGAAAAAGAGGCAAAAAAAGTAACTGCACTCGATTCTCTTGGTGGTATGCAAATTTTTGTTGTAGAAAAAGAGAAAATAGATGGCTCAACAGCTGTATGTAATCTAGCCTCAGTCAATCTATCTAAAATTAATACAAAAGAGGATATAGATAGAGTAATCCCTATTGCCATTCGATGTTTAGATAATGTAATTGATTTAAATTTTTATCCAGTTGAGAAGGTAAAACGAACAAACATTAAAAGTCGTTCTATTGGTCTTGGTGTTATGGGTGAATCACAAATGCTTGCAGAAGCAAAAATTATGTGGGGAACTCAAGAGCATTTTGATAAAATAGATGAAGTTATGGAAGCAATTTCATACAATGCCATTTCTGCTTCTGCTGATTTATCATTGGAAAAAGGTGCTTATCCTGATTTTGAAGGTAGTAAATGGAGTAGAGGAATTATGCCTCAAGATAACGCTAACGCAGATGTTATAAATCTTGTAGATCGTGGTGGTCTGTTTGCTTCAAAATATGAATGGGATACTCTTCGTGAAAAAGTTAAAAAACAGGGAATGAGAAATGGTTACTTAATGGCAATTGCACCGACAAGCTCTATTTCAATTCTAACAGGAACTACTCAAGCTATTGAGCCAGTATTTAAACGCAAATGGTCAGAAGAGAATTTAAGTGGACTTATACCTGTTGTTGTTCCAAATCTATCTCCTGATACATGGAGTTATTATGTCCCTGCCTATGATTTAAACCAAACTATTTTAATAAAAGCAGCAGCTATAAGACAAAAATGGATAGATCAAGGGCAATCATTAAATATTTTTATAACACTAGATAAAGCAAGTGGAAGATACCTAAATGAAATATATATGCTCGCTTGGAAACTTGGTCTAAAATCTACATACTACCTGCGTTCTCAATCACCAGAAATGGCAAATGATGTTGAAGATAGATCTATGGAGTGTGTAGGTTGTCAATAGCAAATAAGAGTGCTATAATATAAATAATAAACTATGAAAGGATAAAAGATGAATTATAAAATTGTAAGCGAAATATTAGGTTTTAAAGATATGAAAGAGGTTGTTTTAGAACCTATTGATGACTTTTTTTCTAAAATGAGTGATGCTACTAATGATAAAATTTCTTTTATTCTCGTCAATCCACATCTTTTAAGAGAGTATTCATTTAATCTTCCACAAGATATAAAAAATCTTTTAAAAATAGATGATAACACTAACATAACAGTCTATAATATTTTACTAATTCAAAAACCACTTGAAAAATCAACTATAAATTTTTTAGCACCAATAGTTATA
>JALVWW010000061.1 GCA_027023175.1 Campylobacterales bacterium | reverse complement strand
TTTTGGTAGCCACTATAAGTAAATATTTTACTTTGTCAAAAATGATAATAGGAAATATGCCAAAAATTTCCACTCCTTTGCATATCTCACAAGAAATATCTTTATTTAAACTTAAAACATAGTGTTGCTCTTTGATAGCTCTATTTATATCTTTAAAAAGCTTGGTTTGAATAGAGTTGTCATCTTCAATACTTTGTCTTATAAGAGATATGGTTATATTTTCTGTGACGATGGGTTTGATCTTGTCATCTTCTATGGTTGCTATCCAATTGTGAGCAAACTCTTCACTTTGAAACAAAAGTGTATTTAATGAATTTAATATAGCCCTTTTATCCTTGTCATAAAGTGCTATTTCTGAAAATTGTGCCAATGTCTTGTATGTTCTTTTCTCTTTATCTACCGATTGAACCAAACCATTAACAGTATTAAGTAATTTGGAAATAATTCCTTCTAGCATGTATGCAGTTACAAGCAAAATTAAAAAAAATATTACGCTAAAACCAAGTGATTTATAAGCCTCATTTTTTAGTTTTTCCTTAAGATGTAATAATTTTTTTAAAATTTCAAAATTTGTTTTATAAATTGCATCTATATAATTTGTAGAAATTTGCCACCATTTAGAAGCTGAAACTATAGACAAATTATTGTTAAAGATAATAGTCTTTTTTATATTGCAATATTTTTTTTCATAAGATTTTGATATATATTTTCTATACATCAACAAAGTATCAATACTGGCTTCCTCTAAAAATATTTTTTTAAGATATATTGACCTTGATTCTAATTTTTGTAGTTCATTTTTAATCTCTTTATTTAATATTTTTTCTTGAAGCGAGAATGAGATCAATGCTCTTTCTTTTCCATTAATTTCGCCTATACTCATAAGTTCTCTAAAGTTTCTCATTTTAATAAAAAAGTCTCTATTGATAAATCTTGTATCTAAAGTATTTGTACTTTCTATTAAACTATTTACAAGGCGGCTGTAAAAATTTAATATATCAAATATAGACATCTTGTGATTGTCTATCTTTTTTCTAAAATCCTTAACATCTCCATACTGCTCAATAACTGTTTTAACTATAACTGCATTGACAACTTTTTCATGAACAAATAAGAATTTTTCAAATTGTAAAAATAAATTATCTGATATTGCCCTTTGCTTTTTTAAATTACTTAAAAAGAATTTTGACTGCTTTTTTACCAGAGATATACTAAGTCCTCTTTCTTTTTGTAAGCTTTTAACAAAACTAGTGGTTATATCTGCAAATTTTATAGTATTTGAAAGAAATTTTGTATTTTGATACTCTTTTAGTTTTTGAATTGTATAATATGAGGAAAAAAATATTACCCCAATAGTCGGGAGTATAAAAATAAGCAAAATTTTTAGTTTTATATTTTTTATAAATTCTTGCATCTATTCTCCCATCATAAACTCTTTGGGCTCTTTGGCAACAAAACTGTATCCCATCAACTCGGTTTTATATGAGTGTAGCATCATTCTTTTGTATGGTCTTCCGCCGTATGCCGTATCGCCCAAAACAGGATGAGCTATACTTTTTAAATGGACTCTTACCTGATGAGTTCTTCCTGTTTTAATAGTCACTTTTACTTTTGACTTGTTACCCTCTACTATCAAAGGCTCCACAAAAGATATAGCCTCTTTTCCATCTTTGCTTATTTTGCTGTATGCTTTTGTCTTCTTTATGGTCAGTATGGGTTTGTTTATCTCTATTTCTTCCACAACTCTTCCATCTACCCATGCAATATACTCTTTTAAAACATTTTGATTTTTATACTCTTTGATAGCTTTTTTTTGAAAATCTTCATTTTTTACCAAAAGCAAAACTCCGCTTGTCTCTTTATCAAGTCTGTTTAAGAGCGGATATCCCATCTTTTTGGATATTTCCTCACTATTTAAAAATGCCGGCTTGTTTACTGCCAAGATATTGTCATCTTCAAAAATTTTCTCTATCTTTTGAACATTTTGTACTCTAAACTTTGTTTTTATATCAACTTCACCTCTTGCAATGGTAACTTTTTTATTTCCGACATAAACCAAACCTCTATCTATCAAATCCTTAGCTTTTTTATTGGAAATATTCTCCTGGATTGCTAAAAGCTTATACGCTTTTTCTTTCTTCACTTTTTACCTTTCTCTTTTAACATTTGTTCTATTTTTTCGTTAAAAGGAAGTTTTATCCTTTTTCTTTTGCTTGTCATGCCACCTATAAACTCTATATCACTTTTTGAAATTTTAAACTCTTTTGAAAAAAATTTGATAAGCTCCTTGTTTGCCGCACCTTCAACCGCAGGAGCTTTTATCTTTACTTTTATTTGCTCTTGCATAACTTCGGCAATAACATTTTTGCTTGAATTTGGAATGGCTTTTACATTTATGATGATATGGTCATCTTTTATCTCATACCACATATTAAACTTTCACCCTTCTTCCTTCGCCCTTATAATACTCTCTATCACAGGTTTTATATCGACTCTGTTTTTTATATATGCTTTTTTTAGCTCCTGATTTAGCAACCCATTTATTTCATCTGCATTGCATTTATAAATATTTTCAATATCATCAAACAGTGCTTCTTGATTGAAGATGTATTTTCCACTTATGATAATATTTGAAAAACTTGCCGGCTCCAAAGGGTTGTGGCCTCCTACATTATCTACAAAAGAGCCGCAAAGCAGCACTATGTCCGAAATTGCATAAAGATTGATAAGTTCACCCATTTTATCGCAAAGTATGATATCATTTTGTATATCATCATTGCAAGAAAGCTTGCTGTAGCTCTTTTTCCTTTTTGTGCTGTACTCCTTTAGCAAACCGTCAACTTTGTCAAATCTTTCGGGATGTCTTGGCACCACTATAATGATATCATCATGTTTTTGCTTTATATTCTTAAATATCAGCTCTTCTTCGTTTTCATGGGTACTAGCCAGGATAATTACTCTTTTATCTTTGGGCTTGGTATATTTTTTAGTGGTTTTAAACTCTATACTGTTTTTTATATTTCCTATTACTTTTACATTTTTCGCACCGAGCTCTTTCAGTCTTGTGACATCTTTTTTAGTTTGGGCAAATACTTCATCAATATTTTCAAATATTTTTTTATAAAAAAATTTAAACCTTTTATAGCTTTTATACGAATTATCACTTATCCTGGCATTTAAAAGTATAGTCTTGTCTCCTCTTTTTTTTGCAATCAAAAAAAGCATATACCAAAGTTCGGCTTCCACAACAACCAGGACTTTTTGTTCTTTTTGCCAAAAAGGCTGCCATATCTCAAAAGGCAAAAACCTGACTTCTTCAGTAACTTTCTTTGCTTCTTCATATCCGGTATTGGTTATGACGCTGATATTGACAGGCTCATTTAGGTATTTTACTATCGATTTCAAAGATTTTACTTCTCCAAGAGAACAGGCATGAAACCAAATACCATTTTTTTTAAAAAAACTGTTTTTATACAAAAAAAATCTGGCAGGAATAGAGTCTTTATACTTTTTTTTAAACCTCAGAAGGATAAGATACGGCAGTGCCAAGATATATACCGACACTGCCAAAATATAATAAAATATAAAAAACAGAGTGTTAAATAAGTCTTTTATCAAAAATATTTTTACTCTTCTTCTATTGTTTCTTCAACATACAAGATTCTGCCGCAGTGTGGACAAGTTACTATATCTTCACTCTTTATGACTGAAGCATATGTTTTGTCATTTATTCTCATAAAGCATCCGTAGCATGCCTGCTTTTTGACAGGTACTACCGTAGTATTTCCCGCCCACTTTCTGACTTTATGATAAAATTCAAGAATTTTTTGGTTTATTTTACTTAAAAGTTTTTCTCTTTTTGCATAAACTTCTTTTCTCTCCTTTTCAATGGAAGCCAATCTCTGCTCTATCTCTTTTTTTGTTTCTTCAACAACTTTTAAAATCTCTTTCAACTCCTCTTCTGTCTCTAAAATCAAATCATCTTTTACCTCATTTGCTTTTTGGAGTCTCTCTATCTCTTCATTTGCAAAATCAAGCTGCTCTTTTGTTATATCCTCTTCAAGCTGTAAAGCTTTTG
>JALVWW010000060.1 GCA_027023175.1 Campylobacterales bacterium | reverse complement strand
CTTTTTGTATCAGTAAGCTCATTTGAAAGGACTAGGACTTTACCTTCAAAATCTTTTAGTTCCCTCTCTTTTTCAAGTAGCGATGCGTTTACATCGTTGATAACATTTTGGAGAATTATAACTTTTTTACTAAAAGAGGCAAGCTGTGTATTTTTTTCCAAAAGCAGCTTCTTAAGTCGCTTGATTTCATCGTTTTTAAGTTCAAGTGCTGTTTTATTTTTTTTAAGTCTTGACTGGTTTGAAAGAAGATCACTCTTTAAAAGGATGGATTTGGTTACAATAGCGCCAATAAGAAGAATAAAAACAAACAGTAGTCCTGCCATTAGATCGGCATAAGATATCCAAAAATTTGTATTTTCATTATCTTTTTTAAAAATTTTCATACCCTATCTTCAGTTTTTTAATTGTTTCAATACCTCTTTATGGTACTGTTCAATTACCAAAAATACTTTTTCAATCTGTTCATCAAGCAAAAATCCAAAGTCAGCCAATTTTACTACTATGTCAGCTACTTCCTTGTCAACTTTTTCAAAATTTTTCTCTACACTGCTAGAGAGTTTAGTATCTATACTCTCTATGGCTTTTTGTAAGTTGTTTGTAGCATCGGTAAAATCTTTAAGCGTTTCATCTATCTTTATAGTTGCCTTGAGAGCATTTTCGCTATGATAAACCTGCTTTAGGGAGTTTTCAAAGTTATTCATCGCATTTTGCATATCAGAAGTGATTTTTTCAAAGCTGTTTGTAGTTTTGTCCACAATGATTTGAAAATCCTCTATATATCTTTGGTTTAGATTTTTTATCATATCGACACTAAATACCTCTTTTAGAGTATCAATTATTTTTGTATTACTCTCTTGCTCTAAAAGAAGTTTATATTTTTCAAGTTCATCTTTTGACCATATGCTTTTTTTATATATTCTTTTTATATGCGTAAGTAAAGCATTTATCTTACTTACGCCTCTTTTTTCAAAAAATATCCACCATAAAGATAAAAATATACCATATATTGAAGCATAAAAAGCAGTCCCTACTCCACTTAAAAGCAAAGATATCTCACGATCCAAAGCCTCAGTACTTTGTACTGAAAAATTTGGCATTGATATAGCAATAGCTATAAAGGTTCCCAAAATCCCAAGCATTGGGAATATTGTAGAAGCAACAGTTGAAAAATTATCATTTCTTAACTTTGAAATTTCATTTTCCAAAAACTCATCAATATTTGAAAGGGATTTTATTTTGCCATTTATCTCAAGTTCATTACTTGCAAGAAAAGCTTTTAACTTTTCCTCCATTTCATAAAAAGAGTTTCTAAATTTGCAAGCTGTATAATTTGCATTATGCTTTATAAAAAAAATAAATATAAAAAAGATAAATCCTAAAATAAGTAGAGTATGAAGCTCTACTTTTAGAGACAAATATCCAAAATAACTAATCACCAATGCTAAAAATAGTAAGAAAGGAATAGAAAATATTACTATAAAATTCCCTATACATCCTTTTTGTTCTTCATTTGGAAGCATACAAACTCCTGTATTAACTATAAAATGTTTCTATAACTTTGTATATTTTTTCATTAAGTATATGCTCTCTTACCGGTTTTAAAATAAAATCATACACACCTTTTTCAAAAGCTTCTTGTTTTTTTGTTTCATCAGTTGTTAAAACAATCACCGGAATCTCGTTCCACTCTTCATTGGCAAACAAATTATCCAAAAATTTTGATCCATCCATTATAGGCATAACCATATCCAATAAAATTAAATTGATATCTTTATTCTCTTTTAGTTTTTCCAAAGCTTCTAGTCCATTTGAAGCTTCAATTACACTATTTACATGATTGTTTCTTTTCAAAATAGAACTAACCAACTTCAGGTTTATAAAATCATCATCAACCGAAAGTATATTTATCTTCCTCATCTCTTACCTTATATATTTTTCTAAGATTTCTTTAATTCTTTTTTTATTGATAATACTATCCAAAATTTCATCTACTTTAGATAAATCCTCTTCTTTGTTGCTATCTTGCACACTTACAAACTCAACTATAAAAGTTTTTTCACCTCTTTGTTTATCCATTTTTTGGATTTTTTCAATTATGTCCTCTTTGTCAACAAACTCCATCTCTTTATCAAACAGTATGACTTTGTACTGATTGTTTTCCATATTCATTAAAAATTCATCAAAGTTATATACACGATCCGCACCATAGCCCATCTTTTCAATCATATTGGATAAAATTTTAGCTTCGATTTGATTATTTTTATACACCAAAACATCTTTCGGTGTCACATCAACATCTTTTCTTCTATCCTCAACTAAATCTTGCTCTTCTTCAAAAACTTCTGCTATGCCGCCCAAATCCTCCACAAAATCATCATAAACTTTCTCTTTTTTTACTTCTTTATTGCTGTTATCTTTTTTATCATCTGTTTTATAATTTAAAAATATTTTTAGTACTTTTACAATATCTTCTTTTTTAAGTGGTTTAGATATATACTCATCCAATCCTTCAGATAAAAATGCTTCTCTGTCACCAGGTAGTGCATTTGCCGTAAGTGCAATCACCGGAGTATGCTCCAAACCATTTTCTTTTTCATATGCAAGTATTTCATGTGTTGCTTCTATTCCATCCATAACAGGCATGGATATATCCATAAAAACTATATCATATTTTTTCTTTTTAAACTTTTCAAGAGCCTCTTCTCCATTGTTTGAGATTTCTACATTCAAACCAAGACTTGTTAATGTTTTTTCTATAAGTTTTTGGTTGATAACATTATCTTCTGCTATAAGGACATCTATTTGTATACTTTTTTCTTCATTTTCAAAGACTTCCGGCTCTTTTTCAATCTCCTTACTCTTTATTTCCTCATGCTTTGTCTCTTCGGAAGTTTCTTCTTTTAGAGGTTCTTCCTCTTTGTCAAAAGTTTTCAAACCGATATCCAAAGGCTCTATCTCATCTTTATTTTCAAAAGATTTTGGTTCTACTTCTTCTTTGTACTCTTCCTCACTGAAAAAAACATCTTCCTCCCATAATGTTTCCGACTCCAGCTCTTCTGTTTCAAGCTCTAGTGTTTGTTTCTGCGCTTCTTTGCTTTCATTTATATCATCTTTAAAACCACTATACAAATCACTCTTGTCATCAAAATGAACTTTTAATTTTCTATCAGACTCCTCCTTGTTCTCTTTCAAAGCATCTTCTATATCGTACGCTGTTTCCTGCTTTTCTTCACTCTCTTCTGCTTGTTTTATATCTTTACTGCTGTCAGTTTGTTCTTTTACACCCTCTTTATGGTACTTCTCGCTTAAAAATGTTTGCAAAATTACTTCTATGCTCGAACCTTTTATGGGCTTAGTTACATACTCATCAAAACCTTCATTTAAAAATCTCTCCCTGTCACCTTTTAAGGCATTTGCAGTCAAAGCAACTATAGGAGTATGTTTTATGCCGGTATTAAGTTCATAATTAAGTATCGCATGAAGTGCCTCTACACCGTCCATAACCGGCATTGCTATATCCATAAAGATAAGATCAAACTTCCTGCTTTTTACTTCATTCAAAGCTTCTTCACCATTATTTGCCAAAGTTACCTCGGTATTATAATTTTCAAGAGTTCTTTTTATAAGTTTTCTGTTGATATCATTATCTTCAGCTACCAAGATTCTAAGCTTGCTCTCCTCTTCAGGATGCTCCTTGGTTTCAAAATCATGCTCTTTTGTAGATATTTCTCCACCTATCTCTTCTTTTGATTCCTCTGTGGCTTTATTTTCTTTTACTTTTGGTAGAAACTCTTTTTGCTTTTCAAGTACACTTGCAAGCTTGGTAACATTTACAGGCTCATATAGAGGTTTTATGTAATCATTTGTATATTTGTTTGCAACTGCCTGCATGGATGATTTAAGTATCACAATTCCAGGGATTGTTATATTTTTATAATCCTCTATTTCATCTTCATCTATATAATCAACATCCAAAATCACGAAATTGATATTTTCCCTGTACATTAAGCCTTTTATCTCTTTATGGCTATAAAAGAAAATTACATCACAACCAAAATACTTAAGGTAGTCATATACATACTGGG
>JALVWW010000059.1 GCA_027023175.1 Campylobacterales bacterium | reverse complement strand
TAGTAAAAGGTGTATGGCCGTTTGTTCTTATCATGCTTTTTACTGCAATACTTATGTGGTTTTGGCAGGATTTGGCACTTTATATACCATATCATTTTTGAAAAAACTATACTCCTTTTCTACTTTTGCGATTCTAATCATATAGCTTTTATACCACTTCTTTTTACCTATTTTTTGGGCTTGTTTGTGCTCTAAGTTTTCTTTCCATTTTTTTATGGACTCCAAATCTCTCCAATAAGACACAGTTATACCGACATCTTCTCTAGCTGATTCAAATCCCAAAAATCCATCTTGTCTTTTTACAAGTTCTACCATCTTTTTTGACATTTCATCGTACCCGTTATCCTCATCACACTTTATCGAAGTAAAGATAACGGCATAATAAGGTACTTTTAGAGTATCAGCTATCATTTTTTATCCTTTTTATTTTTCTACCCACTACTAACTACCAGCTCTTTTAACCGTTGGGATGAAAGCTTTTGTGCTTAGAGTTACTCTTTCCCCTGTTTTTAGGTTTTTGGCTTCGCCTGGACTTAAAACTACCTCTACAATTTGCTGCCCTATGGATATAATGGCTATATAAACAACATCAACTTTTATGATGTCTAAAAGCTCTCCCTCAAATGACAACTTTTGGGAGCCGCTGGTTTTTAGCAGTATCTCTTTTGGAGTACCGTCAGCTTTTATCTTACCGTTTTCCAAAACAATTACCCTGTTTGAAAGTCTGTATATCTCACTTGGGTCATGACTTACAAATATAGTGATAGTTTCAAATCTTTTATGAAGTGAGAGTATTTCATCTTGAAGTTTTGCCCTCATAGTAGGGTCCAATGCACTAAGAGGCTCATCCATCAGTAAAAGTTTTGGTCTGTTCATCATTGCCCTGCAAAGTGCTACTCTTTGCTTTTGACCTCCGCTTAGAGTGGCAGGGTATCTATCCTTTAAGTTGTATATTTCACATATATTAAGTAGTTCACGAGATAATTTTTTATCATTTTTTATAAACAAAAGATTTTCTTCTACACTCATATTGTCAAAAAGTGCATAGTCTTGAAAAACAAATCCAATACCCCTTTTTTGTGGAGCAAGTGAATGTGTACCGTCAAGCCAAAGTTTGTCTCCTACTTTTATAAAACCTTTTGCCTCTTCAAGTCCGGCCAAAACTCTCAAAAGTGTAGTTTTACCGCTTCCGCTTTTTCCCGAGATACAAATAAACTCTTTTTCCTCTATATCAAGCTTTATCTCCAAATTCATTTCACTCTCAAATGAGTGTAACTCCTTTTTTATATCTACCTCTATCATACAAACCTGCTCTTTATTTTTTTATTGAAAAAATAAACCGTCAATAAGACCAAAAAGCTTATAGCTACCATAATGGCACTGTATATATGAGCACTACTATAATCCATCTCTTCAACCATTTCGTATATGGCTACACTTGCTACTTTTGTTTTACCGGGGATACTGCCTCCTACCATCAGCACTACTCCAAACTCTCCTACCGTATGAGCAAAAGTGATCACCAAAGCACTTACCAAAGAGGGCTTCATGTTTGGCAAAGCTACCTTTAAAATGGTTTCAAATTTACTTTTTCCGCCGATGTAAGAAGCTTCGAGCATACTTTTTTTGAGTCCCTCAAATCCGTTTTGAATGGGTTGGAGCATAAAGGGAAATGAGTATAAACAGCTTGCCACCACAAGTCCCGGAAAATTAAATACAAGTTTTATACCAAAATATTTATCTAAAAACTCACCTATTGGAGAATTGTAAGATAGAGCATAAAGTATATAAAATCCCAAAACAGAAGGTGGTAATACTATGGGCATAGCCATCAAAGCTTCTAAAAAAGGTTTTAGTTTTGAATTTGTTTGGGATAGATACCAACCATAAGGCAAACATATAAGAAAAAGAATCAGTGTAACGATAGTTGCAAGCTTGAATGAGATAACAAAGGGAGTAAAGTCAATACCACTCACTTTAGTACCTTTTTGACAAAAAGCTCGCTTGATTTTATAAGTGCATACATTTTATCACCTTTTTCTATACCAAGTTTTTTAGAAGCTTCCAAAGTTATAATGCTTTCAAGCATACTTTTACCCGCTTTAAGCAAAACCATACTCAAAACTTCACCATTTTGCACATCAATGACTTCTGAAGATAGTATATTACTTATAGTTGTTTCGGTTGGGTAAAGTTTTGATAGTGATATATGTGTCGGTTTAACAGAAAGTAAAACTTTATCATCTATTTGCATGTTTGGCAATTCCAAAGACATCATCGAAAGCTTAATGCCATTATAGTCAAACTTTACAACATGTAAAAAATCGCTCTTAAAGATCTCCCCAACTGTGGCTTTTATCTCATTTGTCATAAACTGTATCCAAAATCCACAACTATTTTTTTTGCTTTTTGACTAAACATAAAATCATAAAACTTTTTACTGCTTTTAGAATTTTTTATCAATACTATCCCCTGTTTTATAGGGGTATATAAAGTAGTCGGTACATCTATCCAGTTTATACCTTTTTTATATTTTTTCATATGAGGACTAAAAAGAGATGATTTTGCTACAAAACCGATATCAGCAGCTATAATAGAGTAAGTTGTAGCTTGGGCTACACTTTGGGTATAGATAAATTTATCTTTGAGACTATCATATAAACCTGTCTTTTTTAAAACTTCTACAGCGGCTTTACCGTAAGGGGCTGTTTTTGGATTGGCTATGGCAATCTTTTGGATATATTTCTCTTTTAAGATATCAAGCCCTTTTGTAAAATCTCTTTTTTGACCGCTTAAAAGCGACAATGCACCGTAAGCATAAACTTTTGGCTTGGTCACAGTTAAATTTTCTTTATAAAGAGTATTTGGATATCTCATGTTTGCTGATAAAAAAATATCAAAGGGAGCTCCGTTTTTTATCTGGGCAAAAAGTTTTCCACTACTGCCTAAAACTGTCTCCACCTTTACATCAGGATAAATTTTATTAAAACTCTTAATAATACTTGGCATTGCATAACTCATATTTGCCGCAACCGCCACCTTGACAGTATCAGCACTCAAACTAATGCAAAACAAAACAATATAGAATAACTTTTTCAACCTTTTATCCTCCAGATAAAGCTTAAAGCTCCTCACCACCTCACCCCCTTACCCCCTTTACTCCTTACCTCTCCACTCTAAATCCTACAACCTAAACCCTAAATCCTAAATCCTACTTTCCTATAAGTATATCTTTAGGTCTTATAAAGATATAAGCACTCTTATCGATTTTTATATCAAGCTCATCCAAAAGGGAGTTTTTACTAGTTATCCAAAATTTATCAAGGTTATCAATATGTAGTTTGATATTTGATGTGATATTTCCTCTTTCAATATCTTCTACAACTCCGCCAAAGGTATTGACTTTTTTTCTAAAATCTTTTTTATCAAAAATGAGTATAGAAGAAGCCTTTATGATACCCACTATATCATCACCTATATCAAGCTCCAACTCGTTTGCGGCATCCAAAGTGATGATAGACTTTAAAACAACTCCGCTTTTTAGCTCAAAACTGACTTCGCAGCTTGCTCTATCTTTTTTTATCTCAATGATTTTCCCATAGAGCTGATTTCTCGCACTTATTTTAAGAGCCAATCTACTAAAAGTATCCATTCCCTGAAGAGTATCCAAAAATCTGTCATACTCCTTTTTGAACAAGTGATAATCCTCTATAAGCCTTCTGCCGTAATCAGTCAGCTTGGTGCCACCTCCTTGCTTTCCGCCTACCACTTTTAAAACTATCGGCTCTTTTGAGAGGTTATTCATACTATCTAACATCTCCCATGCTGCTTTATAGCTGATAGGTACAGCCTTAGCCGCTTTTGAAATAGAGCCAAACTTATCTATAGCTTCTAAAAGCGCTATCTCTTTTTGTAAAAGTATTGGGGAAGAAAAGTTAAGTAAGTTACTATTTCTCAATATAAACCTTTATATACTAAAATATATAACGGTATTATAACGGGTTATTTTTTAAATTTTGCTTTAGTATTTATGATATAATATATTGATCTTAATTTTTCAAGGAAAGTCATGGAAGTTATAAATCT
>JALVWW010000058.1 GCA_027023175.1 Campylobacterales bacterium | reverse complement strand
ATGAGCTCAGGCACAGAGCTTTTATAGATGAGGGTTTGAGAAAACTTTTTGACTCGTTCCCAAGAACTGCTCATCCTATGGCCATGCTCTCATCCTCAGTCAGTGCACTTTCGGCATTTTATTTTGATCATTTGGATATCTCTAACGAGGATGGCTTCAGAGAAATGTCATCCAGAATCATTGCCAAGATTCCTACGCTTTCAGCTTTTGCATACAGAAGGGGTCTGGGCATACCTATCATTTATCCGGATATTGACAGATACTTTACTGAAAACTTTTTATTTATGATGAGAGCATATCCGGGTGGGAAAATGCACAGAGATCCCGGAGTTAAAGCAAGTAAAGAGATAAGTGACATTGAAATAAAGGCACTTGATACCATCTTTACTCTACATGCAGACCATGAGCAAAATGCTTCTACCACTACAGTAAGAACAGTTGCTTCAACCGGTGCACATCCCTATGCAGCCATATCTGCAGGTATCAATGCACTTTGGGGCAGAGCCCATGGGGGAGCCAATGAGTCTGTTATAGCCCAACTTGAACTCATCGGTGATGTAAAAAATGTAGACAAATATATCAAAAAAGCAAAAGATCCTGATGACCCTTTTAGACTCATGGGGTTTGGACACAGAGTTTATAAAAACTTTGACCCGAGAGCCAAGATACTAAAAGGATTGCAAGACCAGTTAAAAGATGAACTTGGACTTGACTCCAAGCTGTTGGAAATTGCCCACAGGATCGAAGATATAGCCTTAAATGACGAATACTTCATAAAAAGAAACCTCTATCCAAATATAGACTTTTACTCCGGCGTTATCCTAACAGCTCTTGGAATTCCTAAAAATATGTTTACAGCTATATTTGTTATAGGAAGAACTGTAGGTTGGATAAGTCAGTGGATGGAGCTTAAAAAAGATAAAAAAGCAAAAATTGCAAGACCTAGACAGTTGTATGTCGGACCATAGTATTTCATAGCTAAGAGTCTTATCAATATGGATAGAAGAAAATTTTTAAAAGTTTTTGGCACTACAACAACTTTGTTTACAGGGTCGGTATTTGCTGACCCTTTTATAAGTGATAAAGATATTTACATTTCAAAAAAAGAGTTGCCTCTGTTTGTATCTATCGTTAAAAAGTTGAACAATGCCCAAAGAATTATAGGATATAAAAATTTTACCATTATATCATTTGACAAATTGCTATATTATGCAAGAAACTACTCTCAAATAGGAGCTTTTAGTAAAAGTGAGATTGCTTTTATCGAAAAAATGTTTTATGAAGACCCTAAAAAATACCATTTTTTCGGAAAGCGTACGGTAAAAAATTTAACAGACACTATAGACAAAAAGCATATAGCAGCCATTCCAAAAACAGGTCAATATCTATTTAAAGAGCATTCTAAAAAGATTTATGAGCAAATGATAAAAGATGTGGACAATATTTATCTAACCTCCGGTATCAGAAGTGTTGTCAAGCAGATGAAGCTACAATTTAACAAAATATATGCCTACAAGGGCAATATCACAAAAGCAACTTTTTCAATAGCACCCATAGGATATTCATATCACTCCATAGGTGATTTTGATGTTGGAAAGATAGGATGGGGAGCAAAAAATTTTACGGCTTCTTTTGGGGATACTAACGAATATAAATATATAACCAAATTAAAATACATCAAGATAAGATATACCAAACACAATAAAGACGGTATCAGATATGAGCCCTGGCACATGAAGATAGTATAAAATATCTCTAAATCAAACAATAAATACCAAATGCTCTATCGCTCCGTGAGCTCCTATAACCAAAGATTGTTCTATATCAGCAGTTTTAGAAGGACCGCTTATGAAGATGCCGAAATTACTTGAAGTCAGATCAATCTTTTCATAGGCTTTATGCATATTTTCAACTATATTTTCTTTTTTCAGGATGACAACAAGTGCTTTTGTGATAAAAAAAACAGCTCTAAACTCTATATCTTTATCATCGCACCATACAGCACCGTTTTCAGTAACTCCAAAAGAACTTTCAACTATGGCTATATCTACATCTTTTAAATCATGTGGAGATTGAAGAGTTTTTTCATCTATATTTTTTACTTTACAATCTTTTATATATGATACTATCTTCTTATCATTTCCAAACAACTCTTTTATTTTTGATGCTATTTCATCTCTTTGTATCTCTATAGCTTTGCCACCGGCTTTTTCTAAAGACTTTTTAAACTCTTCTATCATCCCCATCCTTTCACTAATCATGAATCACGAGTTACGAATCACGAATCTCCCCATCTTTATACATTTGTTTAAAACTCTTTTTGGCAAGTTTGGGCAATTCTCTGCCTTCTCCCCAAATATGTAAACTTTTTGGAAGCAAAGGAAGAACCGCTTTAGAGGCTTTAAAGCTCAAACTAGTAAGGGTCGGGCTTGAAAAAATTGATACTGCCAAACTTAGAGCTCTTTTTTTAAAGGGACTTAGATAGCCTTTGTTTACATACTCTTTTCTATAAGCTAAGAGTTGGTGAGTTATATCTATCTTAACAGGACAAACATTGTTGCAACTTCCACAAAGTGTTGAGGCAAAGGCTGTATCTCCATAATGTTTTAAGTCTCTATTTGAGCCAAGAAGTGAACCTATAGGTCCCGGTATGATATAAGGATAGCTATGCCCTCCGCTTCTTCTGTAAACCGGACAAGTGTTCATACATGCTCCACATCTAATACATTTTAAAGAGTTTACATACTCTTTTTGTAAAAGTATATCTCTTCTTCCATTATCGACTATAACGATGTGAATTTGACAATCCTTAGCAGGCTTTGTATAGTGCGATGTATAAGTTGTGATAGCTTGACCTGTAGCACTTCTAGCTAAAAGCCTTGTAAAAACTCCAAGGTCTTTGACTTTTGGGATAATTTTTTCTATGCCCATACAGGCTATATGTAGTTTAGTTAGCGCAGTTCCCATATCGGCATTACCTTCATTCGTACATACTACAAAACTACCGCTCTCACTTATAGCAAAATTTACTCCTGTTATCGCGGCATCTGAGCTTAAAAATTTTTCTCTCAAATGCTCTCTTGCGGCTCTTGTTAAATATTTAGGATCACTATTCCCCTCTTTTGTATGAAGATACTTTTCAAAGGTTTTACCTACTTGTTCTTTTTTTAGATGAATTGCCGGAAGCACAATGTGGCTTGGTTTTTCACCTCTTAGCTGTATGATCCTCTCCCCAAGATCGGTATCAACTACCTCTATACCTTTATGCTCCAAAAAGGGATTTAAATGGCACTCTTCAGTCAACATTGACTTGCTTTTAACAACTCTTTTTGCTCTATTTTCTTTTAAAATTTTATAAACTATCCTATTATGTTCAAGAGCATCTTTTGCATAATGAACTATCATACCATTTTTAGAGGCATTTTTTTCAAACTCTTTTAAATATTTTTCAAGATTTGTTAAAGTCTCATTTTTTATATTAGCTGCATTTTCTCGTAACTCTTCCCACTCTTTTACCTCTTTTGTCGCACTATCTCTTTTAGCTCTTACAAACCACAAAGCTTCATCTTGCCAAGAGGCAAACTTACTGTCACTTAAAAACTCTTTTGCCTTTTGCCTATGGCTCATCATAAACTCCGGCAAGAACTTGAGCTATATGCAAAATCTTTATATCATAAGAGTTGGCTTTTATGATACCCTCCATGTGCATTAGACACGAACTATCATATCCTACTATATACTCAGCTCCCGCATTTAAGTGATCAAGTACTCTATCTTTTCCCATTTGTATGGATATTTCAGGCTCATTTATACTGAAAGTTCCGCCAAAACCGCAGCACTCATCAGGTCTTTTAAGCTCTACTATCTTAATATCTTTTACCATTTTTAAAAGTTTTAGAGGCTTTGAATAGTATGGTTCATTTAATTCACTTGGAGTTGAAAGATGAAGTTCTCTAAGTCCATGACAGCTTTGATGAAAACCTACACGGTGAGGAAAACTGCTGTCAAGCTCTTTTACTTTAACAACATCAGTTAAAAATTCACATATCTCATAAATGGAACTTTGTACTTTTTTATATCTTTCACTAA
>JALVWW010000057.1 GCA_027023175.1 Campylobacterales bacterium | reverse complement strand
TGGTTGATTTGTTGGATTTGAAAATAGGAAAATGCAAAGTTTGTGTAGGGATGAAAAACGAAGATGAACTAGACCTGAATAAGCCGAGTATAAAAGTAGCAACCAAGATGGAAAATATAGCAAGAAAATATTTTTCCTCAAAAGCAATGGCAGCAGAGATCATCAAGCTTTACGGCTCTATAGAGTTAGCCCCTTTGGTAGGAATGTGCGATGCGATAGTTGATATAGTAGAGACCGGAACGACTATGAAACAAAACGGTTTAAAGGTTGTCGAAACCATAATGGACTCTTCGGCCCATCTTATCGCAAATAAAAACAGCTTCATATCCAAAAAAGTTGAAATTTTGAGTTTGTATGAGAAGATTTCTAAGGTTGTCGGTGGCTCGTGATTCGTGATTAGTGTTTTCCTATGATTTTTTCTATCTCCTCTTTTGGTGCATTTTCTATAGCCTCAAAAGTACCGAAGTAATTTAGTAGTTTTGCTACTTTGGCTTTTCCTATTCCTTTTTTTTCAAGAAGGGAGATCTTTTTATCATTTTTTAGCTTTTGGCTTCTGTGAAATTTTATGGCAAAACGGTGTGCTTCATCTCTGAGTCTTTGGATAAAGAGTTTACATTCATCATTTTCACTCAATTTTATCTCGCCCTTTATACCGTATATCTTATCTTTAGCTTTACCTTTACTTCTTATAGTTCTTTTGGCTTTTTTCTCTTTTGATATGGCTATGAGGTCTATCTCTACTCCAAAACTGTCGCATATATCTTTTGCAAGTTTTAAAAGTGTTTTGCCGCCGTCAATGATCCAAAGATCAGGAGGAGGATTTTTCTCAAAGCTTTCACATCTTTTGGTAAGAAGTTCTCTCATTTGGGTATATTCATCTGTGGATGTTAGGTTGTAGTGTCTATATCTTGACTTGATAAAACCGTTTTCATAGTATATCATAGAGCCCACGGGAGATGAGCCTTGAAGATGTGAGTTATCATAAGCCTCTATCTCATAAGGAGTTTTTGAGAGTTTTAATCTATCTTTTAAAAGTTTTTGTAGGTTTAAATTATCTTTTTTATCTTTTAGAGCTTCTATCGCATTATGTAAAGCTATATCTAAAAGCTCCTTTTTTGCTCCTCTTTTAGGTATGACTATTTTGATGGATTTGGAGCTTTTTTGATTTATAAACTCCTCTAAAAGCTCTTTTTCTTCAAACTCATCGCCTACTATGATAGTTTTAGCGATGATAGGCTTGTCATCTTTGTAAAATTCCAAAATAGCCTGTTTGTATATCTCATCTTTGCTAAAACCGTTATCATTTTTCAAGATATTATTAGTGATTGATACGATTTTGCCGTCTCTTACAAAAAGTTTTAGCAAAACCGCTTTATCATCTTTGATATAAACATAAAAAAGGTCTATATGTTCACTGTTTTTTAGGTCAATCTGAGAAAAAATAGTACTTTTTTCTATCTTTTCTATAGAGTCTCTAACTTTTGCAGCCTCTTCAAAAAGCTCTTGCGAGGCATAAAACTTCATCTTTTGTTTCAATTTTTCAATGATAAGATTTTTATTTTTTAGTAACTCAAGGGAGTTTTGGACTATCTTATGATACTCTTGCTTAGTTACTTTACCCTCACAAGGGGCTAAACATCTTTTTATTTGATAAAATAGACAAGCTTTTTTGCCCTTTAGGCTTCCTTTTTTTTGAACCAATGGGGATATTTCATAAATTGCATCAAGTATATCTCTTGCTGCAGTAGTAAAAGGTCCGAAATATTTGATATGCGAACCCTTTTGAACTCTTCTTGTTATCTCAAATCTAGGAAAATCTTCATTTAAGTCTATATAGATATATGGATAAGTTTTATCATCTCTTAAGAGTATATTGTATTTGGGTTTAAGCTGTTTTATCAAAGAATTTTCAAGTATCAGTGCATCGTGCTCACTTTTTACTACTATATACTCTAGTGATTTGCTTTGAAGAATCATACTTCTTATGCGGGCACTAAGCCTTGGCGAGGGAGAAAGAGAGGGGGTAAAGCTAAAATAGCTTTTGACCCTGTTTTTTAGACTTTTTGCTTTTCCCACATATAAAAGTTTGCCGTTTTCATCAAAAAACTGATAAACTCCGGGTTCGTTCGGTAGATTTTGTATCTTTTTTAGCATAGTGCTATTGTAACAAGCCCTCCATTAAGGAGAGCTTTTGAAAACTTGTATCATTTTAGTTTGTCTTGAAAATGTTTAATGTTAATAAATGTAAATTTATATGCAACATATATCAAGACCGGCCAAGTTACATACCAAAATAGTGCTTCACCTGTTGACATTTTTTCTCCTTAATATTTCATATCACTTTTTAAGCTGTTTTCATCCATTCCGCCTCTATCCATTGCTCTCCATGCAAAGAAAATGTAAGCCAAAACTATCGGTACCAACAAAGACACATAAGACATAGTTGTTAGTGTATATTTACTTCCTGAGGCATTTTCTATGCTGAGTGAACTTTGTAAGTCATACAATGAAGGATAAAACGAAGTGTGGTTGTAGCCCAATATAGAAAAAAGTGAAATACCTACCAAAATACTACCTACTCCGCTAAACCAAATACCCTTTTTTGAATCCGTAAAAAGTGTGGAAATTATAGCGTATAAAACCGAAACAGTCCCTATAATAAAAAAGCCAAGTCCCACTACAGGCAAAGAGAGCAAATTGTGTAAATATTTATATGTTGAGAGTGAAAATACCTTGGTTTGTTCATCATATCCGACTCCTGTCATAGTAAGAAGTTTAAAAACAACAAACAAAAACATTGCCAAGAATATAATAGTATTTAATTTTAAACTATTTTTTGCATTTTTTACGATATTTACCTCTTTTATATTGTTTATAAAATATAAAGCCCCTTGAATTCTAGCTAAAAATAGAAGCATCAAGCCAAAAGCTACATTGAAAGGATTTAAAAGAGCTTCCAAGCCATAAGTTGAAGTTTTCCAGGTTGAAAAATGGTATTGATTTATAAAAAAGTTTCCTCCGGTAAATAGTGTACCCAAAGCTGCACCTATAAGAAATACACCCAGACTGCCGTTTATAAACATAAATATTTCATATGTTTTTTGACCTAAAAAATTATCATTTTTCTTTCTGTATTCATATGATACAGCTTCAATAATATAAGTAAAAAGTATAGCCATCCATACCGCATAAGCTCCACCGAAACTTACCGAATAAAAAAGTGGAAAAGCAGCAAACAAAGCTCCTCCAAACATAACTAAAGTTGTAAAACTAAGTTCCCATTTTCTTCCCAATGAGTTTATCATAAGAGTTTTTTCATCTTCATTTTTAGCAACACTAAATATAAGAGTTTGACCTCCTTGTACAAAAGTGATAAAAACAAAAAAGCCTCCAAGAATTGCAATAATAAACCACCAGTATTGTTGTAATTGTAGTAAACTTAAACTGCCAAACATTTTACAACTCCTCCTTTTTCTCTTTTATCTCTGAGAGCATTATCTTAATGTCGGCTATGAGAAGCAGAGTAAAGATAGCAGCAAACATCCAAAATGTTATCATGACATTTGAAACTACTATATTGGATGTTGACATTTTAACAGGCAACAATCCCTGTATAGCCCATGGCTGTCTGCCTACTTCTGCTACTATCCACCCTGTTTCTTGTGCAACCCATCCCAATGGAAGGGTGAACAAACCTGCATATAAAAGCCATTTTTTCTTTTCAACCCCACTTGTCATAGAAAAGTAGAGTACCAGTATAAAAAGAACCAAAAACCATGATCCAAGTCCTACCATGATATGAAAACTGTAAAATGTCAAAGGAACATTTGGAACTAACTCTTTTGGATTGTTAAAATACCCGTATCCCATGACATTTGAGTGTTTTTCAAAGTAATTCATTGCCTCTTTAGAGCCGCTCTTTTTATATTCTGCCAGTGCATTTAGTGCCTTTTTACCTTTGTTTATTTTTGATGACAAACTTTCTATACCCATTTTTTCATTGCCGTAAACCAAGTCGTCAATACCTGCTACAAATCCATCTAGCCTGTGGTATCCAAGAAGTGACAAGCCGTATGGAATTTTTATATCAAATAAAAAAGTATCTTTGTCG
>JALVWW010000056.1 GCA_027023175.1 Campylobacterales bacterium | reverse complement strand
TGGAGCCTTCGGCTAATTTACATTTAGAGCCGATTTTACAAGAGTTAGGTAGTCATAAACTTAGTGGGATTTTTGATCCGAAATTCGGTAAACCTTTATATCCCTCTTCGGATTTTTCCATCATGGGCTTTGTAGATGCTATTTCTAAGATAAAACTTGCAAAAAAAGCCATAAAGCAAATGGTAGAGCTTAGCTTTGAGTATAAAAAAGTTTTACTTATAGATTCACCGGCTTTTAATCTACCTTTGGCAAAAGCTATAAAAGAGAAAAATCCAAATGCTATTATAACATACTATATACTTCCTCAAGTGTGGGCTTGGAAAGCAAAGAGAGTTAAAAAGATTGAAAAGTATTGTGATAATTTATGCTCTATTTTACCATTTGAGGATAAATTTTACAACAAATCTAACTATGTCGGTCATCCCCTCTTGGATGAGATAGAAAATTTTAAAGATAAAGTTACAACTAACAATATCATATCATTTCTGCCGGGTAGTAGAAAAAGTGAAATAAAAGCTTTAATGAAAATTTACAAAGATGTTGCACTGGATATAAAAGAAAAAAAGTTACTTGTTATACCTAAACATTTTTCCAAGAGTGATATAAAAGATATTTATGGAGATATAAGCGGTTTTGAAGTTACAAATGATGCTAGAAAAGCACTATATAAGAGTGATTTTGCTTTTGTTTGTTCCGGAACGGCAACGCTTGAAGCCTCTTTGATAGGAACACCTTTTGTGTTGGTTTACAAAGCTAAAAAGATTGATTATTTTATAGCTAAAAGATTTGTTAAATTAAATCATATAGGACTTGCAAATATTATACTTGATTTTGAAGGATTAAAACCGCTACATAAAGAATTAATTCAACATGAAGTTACCAAAGAAAATCTTTTAAATGAGTGCAATACTCTTGATAGAGAAAAATTTTTCAACCATTCTGTCATCTTAAGAAAATTACTTAAACACGGTAGCTGCAAAAATGTAATAAAATTTTTGATATAATTACACTATAGGATTTAGGATTTAGATTTTAGGGTTTAGAATAAAATTATCAATCACTAATTACGATCCGAGCGAAGCGACAATTCCGCAGGAACGAGGACAATCACTAATCACGAATTACGAAACAAGGAGTTTAATTGAAAAAAGAACCGATAACACAAGAAGGATATGATAAACTATTGGCTGAAGTTCAAGATCTCCAAAAAGTTCAAAGACCGCAAACAGTTATAGAGATAGATATAGCAAGAAGTCATGGGGATTTGAAAGAAAATGCAGAGTATCATGCGGCAAAAGAGAGACTGGCTTTTATAGAAGCTAGAATTCATGAACTTAGTACCTACCTGGCTAAAACTCAAGTGGTAGATCCAAACAGTTATAAGCACGATAAGGTCAGATTTGGCTCAACTGTGACTTTGGAAGATTTGGACAGCGGTGAAGAAATAACTTATAAAATAGTCGGAAGTTACGAAAGCTCACCGGAAAACGGACTTATATCATACAATTCTCCTCTTACAAAACAGCTCCTTGGAAAAGAGGAGGGCGATGAAGTTGTTATGGAACTTCCAAGCGGTACGAAAGAGTATGAGATAGTTAAAATAGGATAAAGGGTGAAGGTGGAAGGACAAAGAAAAAACCAAGGATTAATTTAAATGAAAAAGATAAATGTAGCTGTTATTGGTGCTAGCGGTTTTACCGGACTTGAACTTATAAAAATACTTATAAACCATCCTAGGTTTGATTTAAAATATGTTGCAAATAGTGAAGGCGGTATGGAGCTCAGTGAACTTCACCCTGCTTTAACCAATGTTTTTGATATAGATATAAAAAAGGCTGATGCTAAAGAGGTGGCAAAACAAGCTGATCTAGCTTTTTTGGCACTTCCTCATAAAACTGCAATGGGTTTTGCAAAAGAGTTGCTTGGGCTTGGAGTAAAGGTAGTTGACCTTTCGGCTGATTATAGATTGGAGCTTGATACTTACGAAAAGCATTATTGCGCCCACCAAGACAAAGAGCATTTATGTGAGGCAGTTTACGGACTTCCTGAATTTTTTAGAGATGATATCAAAAAAGCAAATCTTGTAGCCAATCCGGGCTGTTATCCTACCGCGACATTACTTGGAATACTCCCTTTTTATAAATATATTGATGAAAATTATCCTATATTTATAGATGCAAAAAGCGGGGTTAGCGGGGCAGGAAAAAAATGTAACGATAAAACACACTTTGTATCCATAGATGAAAATCTGTTTGCTTACAATCCTTTGAGTCACAGACATGAACCTGAGATAAAAGAAAAGATGAAAATTGTCTCCAAGGGAATTGATTATGATGTAAACTTTGTACCCCATCTTTTACCGCTTATCAGAGGTGAAATGTGTGATATTTACTGCAGGTTGAAAGAGGATATTGACCCTTTGGAGTATTTAAAAGAGTTTTACAAAGATGAAAAATTTGTAAGGATTTTTGATAAACCTGTTACAATGAAAGGGGTTGCAGGGACAAATTTTTGTGATATATATGTCAAAAAATCGGGCTCAAATCTATATATCTGTTCCACAATAGACAATATCCTAAAAGGTTCATCTTCAGCAGCGGTAGTCAATGCCAACATAATGAGTGGCTATGAAGAAGATATGGGGATACCTGTTATTGCCTATGTTCCCTAATGTTATAAAGAAAGGTGCTCTCTTTGTAGCAGATGCTCATGTTAATGAAAAAAGAGATGAACTTTACTCTCTTTTGGAGCAGATTAACAATTCTAAACTAAAACCTAGTCAGCTTTTTTTGATGGGTGATATATTTGACCTTCTTGTAGGAGGGGTAAAATATACCCAAAAGACAAATCAAAAATATATAGAGTTGATAAATGAAATATCCAAAAAAGTTGAAACCTTTTACTTTGAAGGCAATCATGACTTTAACCTTAAAAAACTTTTTCCCGAGGTTAAAGTTTTTTCTTATGACGAGCAACCTGTAATCTTTGATATGAATGATAAAAAAGTTTTACTTTTGCATGGTGACAAAGCCACACCTTTATCTTATGTTTTTTATACTGCAATAATACGATCAAAAATTTTTTTATCATTTGTCTCATTGGTTGATAATATTTTAAACGGGTTTATTTCTAAAAAGATTATAAATTCGCAATATAACAAAAAATTGTGTAAACGCATCGACAACTTTGAAAATATTGTCCTAAAAAGAGTGAATAAACTTATAAAAAAAGATATTGAAATTATTGCGGAGGGTCATTTTCATCAGGATATTCAAATTGAGCTGGGAAAAAAGAAAAAATATATTAATATCCCATCTTTTGCGTGCAATAAAAGTTTTATTATAGTACAATCTCACTTGAGATTTGAAAAAGTACAATTTGCCTTGGATAAAGGAGAAAATAAATAATAAAATCTTTATGATTTTATTTCCTGCCTTTCAGGGCAAAGCTTTAGTGAGTGGATGTAGCATAAGCAGAATTTCGCAACGAAGTGAGGACAATTGTATCAATGAAGCTTGCTTTAGTGAAAAGGAGATTTTAAAGTGAAAAAACAAGATGTTTTACAAGTCGGCTCTAATGAGATGGAACTTGTTGACTTTCGTATATTTAAAAAAGATGGCGATAAAGTATATGAAGGTATATATGGAGTAAATGTTGTAAAAGTAAGAGAGATTATCAAAATACCTAATATTACTGAAATTCCCAATGTTCCTGATTTTGTAGAGGGAATTTTTGACCTTAGAGGCGTTGTGATACCTGTTATCAATCTTGCAAAGTGGATGGGTATAGAAGTTCCAGAAAACCTTGATATAAAGCCCAGGGTCTTGATAGCGGAGTTTAACTCTATGCTTATAGGTTTTATTGTGCATGAAGCAAAAAGGATAAGAAGAATCAGTTGGGAAGATATAGAATCAGCCAGTTTTTCTATGGGCAATGGCGTACTTGACAAGGCTCAGATAACAGGAGTTACCAGGATAGAAAATGATGAGGTGCTTTTGATACTTGACCTTGAAACCATCATGGAAGAACTTGGTATCTACCAGCCTAATATCGATTTGGAAGATAACCTGATAGAACAATTAGGCGGCTCTGCTTTGATAGTCGATGACAGCAGTACTGCTAGAAAACTTATGAGAGATGCA
>JALVWW010000055.1 GCA_027023175.1 Campylobacterales bacterium | reverse complement strand
AGGCATTTGCCTCTCTTAGTGTTTTTTTGCTTTTCCCTCTATGATAAGCCTTAAAGCTTGCAGTTTTATAAAACCTGCGGCATCTTTTTGGTTATAAACTTCATCCTCTTCAAATGTACAATAATCAGCGTCAAAGAGTGAATTTGGTGACTTTCTGCCTACTACTGTGACATTTCCTTTAAAAAGTTTTAGTCTGACTGTGCCGTTTACATCTTCCTGGGTTTTGTCTATGGCAGCTTGAAGCATTTCTCGCTCAGGTGCAAACCAGAAGCCGTTGTAAACCATAGTGGCATATTTTGGCATGATTTCATCTTTGGTGTGAGCCGCTTCTCTATCCAGCGTGATACTCTCTATGGCTCTGTGGGCTTTTAAGAGTATCGTTCCGCCCGGAGTTTCATAGCAACCCCTACTTTTCATCCCGACAAATCTGTTTTCAACTATATCCACTCTTCCGATACCGTGAGTACCGCCCAAGTCATTGAGCTTTTTCAGCAAGTTTGCAGGCGTCAGCTTTTCTCCGTTTATAGCCACAGGGTCACCTTTTTCAAACTCTATCTCAATATATTCAGGTTTGTTCGGTGTCATCTCTATGGAGTTTGTCCATCTCCACATACTCTCTTCAGGCTCGGCATAAGGGTCTTCAAGTATGCCACCCTCATAGGATATATGAAGTAGGTTTGCATCCATAGAGTAGGGTGATTTTTTACCGTGTCCTTCTATCTTGATGCCATGTTTTGCAGCATAAGAAAGAAGTTTCTCTCTGCTGTTTAGATCCCACTCTCTCCATGGGGCTATGACGGTAAGGTCAGGATTTTTACTAAGATATCCAAGCTCAAATCTTACCTGGTCATTTCCTTTTCCGGTTGCTCCGTGACTTACGGCATCAGCATTTGTAAGCTTTGCTATTTCTACCTGTCTTTTTGCTATAAGAGGTCTGGCTATGGAAGTTCCAAGAAGATACTCTCCTTCATATATGGCATTTGCTCTAAACATCGGAAATACATAATCTCTTACAAACTCTTCTCTTAAATCTTCTATAAAGATATTTTCAGGCTTTATTCCAAGAGTCAAAGCTTTTTCTCGAGCCGGCTCTACCTCTTCACCCTGACCTATATCAGCTGTAAAAGTTACAACTTCTGCGTTGTATTCGTCTTGAAGCCATTTAAGAATGACGCTTGTATCAAGTCCCCCGCTATAAGCCAAAACTACTTTTTTTACATCTTTTTTCAATATTGTCTCCCTGTAATTTTTTTATATTATATCTAAGAAAAGCTTAGTTATAAAAAAATTCCCAACGGTATAGCAAATAAAGTATCACTAAAGCCTATAATTTTTTCTCCACTATATAAGACTATACCGGTTATATTTTTGCTACTTCTCTTTTGAAAGTCTATTATATGTTTAAAATCCTCTTTTTTTACACTATATGAGGATTTTACCTCTATGGCTAGTATATCATCTGCTTTTTTTACTATAAAATCTATCTCTTTTTTATCTTGTGTTCGATAATAAAAAAATTCTACTACATCTTCGGAGTATGTTATATGCTTTAAAAGCTCACTAAACACAAAAGTTTCATATAGGCTACCTTTATAGTGAGAGTTTTTTAACTCTTCTGTATCTCTTACATTCAACATATGAGAAGCCATGCCTGAGTCTGTAAAATAAACTTTTGGAGATTTTATAAATATTTTACCTATATTTTCATAATATGGCTTTAGCAGATAAATTTGATACACTTTTTCCAAAAGTAATATATAGTTATCTACTGTTATGTTGTTTAGCTGTGTATCGTTTGCTATATTTGATTTGTTTAATATATTTGCTGTTCTTGGTGCCAATATGTTAAAAAACCTTATAAAACTATCCAAATCTCTAAGTTCTCCAATAGAACGAACATCTCTTTCAATATAACTGCTTATGTATGAGTTAAACCACATAAATCTTTCTTTTTTGGAATTCAATAAAAAACTAAGGGGATAGCCTCCTTCTATTATAAATTTATCTACATTCTCACAAGCCTCTTTATCTACTTTTAATGATGATAATTTTTTTTCAAAAAGTATATCTATTATATTTGTATTGGTATCGTGATTTTTTTCTTTAGCACTAAACGGATACATAGTAAGCTCTATCAGTCTGCCTGCCAATGTTTCATTTGATTTTTTGAGATTCAACACATTTGCCGAACCTGTTAGTAGAAACTCTCCATTTTTTCTGTTTTTATCAATATATAGTTTTATAGAGGTTAAAAGTTGTGGTGCTTTTTGTATCTCATCTATGGTAACAGGCTTTGGAACTCTTTTTATATAGCCTTGCGGGTCATGCAAGGCTGCATCTAATTGAGTGATATCATCTAAAACTATATATTCTCGTTTTAATTTGGAAACAAGAGTGCTTTTACCAACTTGTCTCGCCCCCGCAATCAAGACTACCGGAGAAAATTTTAAGGCTTTTTCTAATTCTTGCGATATAACTCTTTTGAGCATTTTTACTCCTTGCTAGTTTGATATATATCATTATACTATATAAATTCACAATAGTAAAGTATATAAAACCACCAATATAAGCAAAAATCATACCGTTAAGCCCTTTTTATAGAAAAATTTAATAAAATACTCTTATGAGAGTAGATAAATTTTTAAACAGTGTAAACATAACAAAAAGAAGAGCCGTATCGGAAGATATGTGTAAAAGCGGTGTTGTCAGCATAAACGGTAAAGTTGCAAAACCTGCAAAAGATGTGAAGGTAGGTGATGTCATAGAGATAAAGTATCTTGATAAAACCTTTACTTATGAAGTTTTACAAATTCCCACAACAAAAAGTATCCCAAAAAGTAAAAAAGATGAATATGTGAGGTTGAAAAATGTTTGAACAGGCAAGAAAAAGATTTGAAAAGCTTTTTGAAGGCAAAATGGAGGCTGATGAAGCCAAAAATTTTTTAGTCGAGCTTTATAAAAGAGGTGAGAGTGCCGAAGAGATTGCAGCAGCGACCGAGGTAATGAGAGAACACTCTGTAAAATTGGATATAGATGATGAGTTAAAAGGGAAACTTATAGACATAGTAGGAACAGGCGGAGATAAAAGTAACAGCTTTAATATATCAAGTACCGTATCACTTCTCTTGCCCTCTCTTGAGTGTGCTGTGGCAAAACACGGAAACAGAGCCATTACAAGTAGCAGCGGAAGTGCAGATATGCTTGAAGCTTTGGGACTCAATCTGAACCTTGGCATAAAAGAGCAGACCAAGATGCTTGGAGAGTGTGGTTTTACTTTCTTGTTTGCCATCAATCATCACCCGGCTATGAAGTACATCATGCCGGTTAGAAAAAGTTTATCTCACAGAACTATTTTCAATATCTTGGGACCTTTGACCAATCCCGCAGGAGTAAGAAAATATCTCATAGGTGTGTTTAGCAATGAGTTTTTAAACAGGATTGTAACCGCTTTAAGTATGCTCGATACAAAAAGTGCCATAGCAGTAAGCAGCAGGGACGGACTTGATGAGATAAGTATATGTGATATCACTTATGCTACACTTTTAAAAGAGAGACGTACAAATGACTTTGTTATAGATCCGCAGCAGTACGGCTTCAAGCTTGCGCCAAAAGAGGCTATCAAAGGTGGCAATGCCAAAGAAAATGCTGCTATCACTCGAAATATAATAGAAGGCAAAGAAGAGGGCGCAAAAAGGGACATAGTACTTTTAAATGCCGGAGTTGCTCTGTATGTTGACGGTAAGGCAAGAGATATAAAAGAGGGTATAGAGATGGCAAAAGAAGCCATAGATAGCGGCAAAGCTATCAAAAAACTTAATGAGATAATTGAAGTAAGCCAAAAACTTGGTAGCAAGGTGGTAAGGTGGCAAGGTGATAAGGTGGTAAGGGGATAAGGTGGTAAGGGGATAAGGTGGTAAGGGGATAAGGTGGTAGAAGATAAAGTTGTTGCTGGATTGGATGAAATTGATAAAGTTGTCAAATGGCTTGATAAAAAGATAGGGGGCAGAGATATAGTCGTTTTACTTCAGGGGGATTTGGCAAGTGGAAAAACTACACTTGTTAAAGAGTATGTTTCACACCTTGGACTAAATGAAGCAGTTACCAGCCCCACATTTTCTTTGCAGTCCGTTTACTCGGATACTATCTTTC
>JALVWW010000054.1 GCA_027023175.1 Campylobacterales bacterium | reverse complement strand
TCATTATATCCGTTTTTTGGATATGGTGGATAGTAGGCATGAGAAATCCCGGTCTTAGACAAACGGTGTATATTGAGCTAAATGATAGCACAAGAGATAAGCTTCATAGTATAAAAAAAATAGAAGGCATAACAGACCAATATATCAATGAAACCGAAGCCATCATAGTTATAAAGTATGATGCTCATCATATAGATGAGGACAAGATAAGGAAATTTTTCGCTTAAAGCGAAAAATAGGTGATAGGGTGGTAAGGTTTTAAGTAATTTTTGAATTTGATATTGTAAAACATAAAACCAAAAGCTTAACTTCCCCAATTCTACACTCTAAAATCTTAACTCTAAATCATCAGTCCTAAAAAATATTTTTTAAAACTATAAAAAAATATTTTTACTCTCCGATATAGTTTATAACTGACAAGGATGTCAGAATTTACTTAAAAGGATTTATCATGGGATTTAGAATTAACACAAATGTTGCGGCACTTAATGCCCATAGAAATAGTGTTATGACAAATAAGGCGTTGGACCAAAACTTAACAAGATTGAGCTCAGGTCTAAGAATCAACAAAGCAGCAGATGATGCTTCAGGTCTTGCTATCGCAGATAGCCTTAACTCTCAAGCAACAGGCTTAGGTCAAGCTATCAGCAATGCAAATGATGGTATAAACCTTGTCCAAACAGCAGATGGTGCTTTGCAAGAGTATACTAACATTATCAATACCGTTAGAACCAAAGCTATTCAAGCTGCATCTGACGGACAAAATGCGGACTCAAGAGAAGCTATTCAAAAAGATATAGACAAGCTTCTTCAAGAGGCACAAAATATCGCTTCAACAACTTCA
The DNA here is from genome assembly GCA_027023175.1 of Campylobacterales bacterium. Lineage (GTDB taxonomy): Bacteria > Campylobacterota > Campylobacteria > Campylobacterales > JALSKU01 > JALSKU01. The sequence goes on along the minus strand of JALVWW010000054.1, from coordinate 3,343 downwards.
TTTAACGGTCAAACATTGTTAAATGGCGGATATCATGACAAAGCATTTCATATAGGTGCATATAGTGGTGAAACTGTAAATATCTCTATCGAGAATACACAGATTGCCAATGTCGGTAAATTTGCAATGGATGACGGAGCAACTGCTTTAGGAACTACTGGTGGGGTTGCTCATACTATAGCAGTTTCAGTAGCTGGAACAGCAGTTAGTATCACAGTTAGCACTGCAACAGGCAACACTTCACTAGAAAATGCTCAAGCTATAGTTGATGCCTTTAATGCTGCAGCACAAAGTGCCGGTATTCAAGTTCATGCTAGTGCTATAGAGACTACTGCCGGAACAGGAAACTACTCTGTAAGATTGGATAGCGGAAGTCTATTTAGTGTTAATACTTCAGGCGGTGTTGGATTGGCAACCGGCGATCAAACTGCAAATCTAGACAACAATCTATCTACCATAGATGTTACAACTAGAGCAGGTGCTGAAAAAGCCATACTAACTACTGATTATAGTTTAAAAGATGTAGATGCGACTCGTTCCGATCTTGGTTCTGTTCAAAATCAGCTCGAATCAACAGTAAGAAATATCTCTGTAACTCAGATAAATGTTACAGCAGCCAAATCTACAATCATGGATGTTGACTTTGCGGCAGAAAGTGCAGACTTCTCTAAAAACAATATCTTAGCCCAATCAGGCTCATATGCTATGAGTCAAGCAAATGCTGTTCAGCAAAATGTATTGAGATTGTTGCAATAGCAATAATCGGTAAAGCTACATAGTAGCGGTATGCATTTCTGTGAAAACGTGCTAAGACTTCTACAATAGTAGAAGTTGATAAGTAGCGTAAGCTACGAGCAAGTTTCTCTGAAAATGTATTGAGATTGTTGCAATAGTATTAATTACTAAAGCTACAAAACTGATAAGGTCGGGTTTATCCGACCTTATCCCTATCCCAATCTTTAAAGATTTCCATATATTTGTCTATTATTTTTAAAAATTGCAAAGTTATAATCTTTTGAAATTTTTTAATATTTTTTTTAGGATTTTCTATCTGTTTTGTGTTGAAAAAATCACCTATATAGCCGCCTACATTTTCTAAATATACGATAAGTATCTGAGCAAGTTCTCCTGTATTTTTATGTTCTGCTAAAATACACTCTGCGGCAACTTTTGCAAAAGCTGATGAAATTTGGTCAATAGATGGGTATCTTTGCTTTGAAAAGTTTATTATCATATCTTTTTTATGTCTTGCCTCCTTTTCTCTTAACAAAAAAGCTTCTTTCTCATATTTGTCTAATTCATCAGATGAATTGTTATCATAAAACTCTTGTAGTCTTTTTTTATAAATACTACTCTTTTTCTTAAAATTTTGCAGATCTATCTCTTGTGCTTTTATTGGAGTTGTATTTTCAAAATATGCACCATTGTTTAAATTGTAAACTGTTTGATCTTTTTGTTTTAGAGTATGAGTAAAGTGGTTGACTCTATAAATTGATATATTAAAAAGTGGAGTAGTGGGGACTTTGTTTAAAAAATTACCTTTTACAAAAAATTCACTCTCTCTTAAAGAAACATTATCCGAAGATGTAGCTTCTTTAATGTTAAGTTTGCCTTTGGAGCTTAAATGACCCTCAGAGTGAGTTTGTCTAGTTTCAGGATCAAGAGCCAAGTCAAGACCCAAAAGGTATATATCTTTTGCTCCAAATATCAAAGAGAGTGCATATCCTATCTCACCTACACTATAGCCTTCCAATTTTCCATTATGAAATTTATAGTTAGTTCTATCTTCAAACATATAAATCTTATCTTTAGAGGTTATTTTCAAAAAAAGCTCTATATCAACACTAGAAGACAAGAAAAATAAAGATGAATCAAAGAAAGAGTTTGATTGTATTTTATCTAGAGTATTTTTTACAGGTTTGGAGTACTCATCTACATGGACAATTATATCCGGTTTTATACCATGTTTTTCTAAGATTATTGATGTCATAAAGAGTGCAACAACTGTTGCATAAGGTGCATTTTTTTTCAGCCATTCGATATTTTTAGAAAGAGATGGTCCTGCAGCAACCATAATAATAGGTCTATCTTTAAAGATAACATCATCATATTGTTTTGATACATTAAAAAATTTGTATCCGTTTTTTATACTTTCAACTGTTCTTAGATTTTTTGTCAACAATCTATCTTGTAAGTAGGTATTGCTTGATTGGGTAACTATGGAGTTTTGAATTTGGGCAATTTTATCCCTATAGTTGGGATATAAAAGATAATATTTTATATAATTATTTCTTATAAAGCTATTGTGATAAAAAGCATCAAAAGCCTTTTTAACTCCGGCATCATCTTCCATAATTGCAAAATACAACTCACTCTCTTTGCCTAACTTGGAATAATCCGTTACAAATAGCGAGAGCCTAAAAAGCTCAAGATTGTCCTCTATAATTAGATAGATATATGAGTGGATTTTGTCATCTATTGTCTCTAGGTGAAGTCCCAATCCGACTCCAAAAAAGATAAATTTATAAATTTGCTTCATGATTGTAGTTTTTGGTAGCAACTTTCTAGCAAACCCAACCACAGGAGCAATCAACACAAACTTTGAGACAGTCGGATCCTCTTCATTTGCATACTCTATGGCTTCATCTGTAAAATTATAATTATAAAAAGTTTCTATAACTCCTTTGTCTTTGCTATAATTTATCTCATCCGCAGCCTTTTTTGCCGCTTCGATGCTAGAGCTTCCATATAGCCATTGATCTGTAGAAGTATCTAGGACATCAAAATATCCATCTTTATATTCAAGCGCATACCTCTCTTTGTATGAGCCGTTTTCTATAGCTTGAGAGAGTATATCAACCTTTTTGAAAACTTCAGGATATTTTTCAGATAAAAAAAGAAGATTGTTTTGAAATGTTGTTATGGCTTTTTGTTCAATATTTTGCATTTGTTATTTGCCTTATATGTATTTTACAATTATAAAGCAAAGATTATTCCATGGTTATATATTCCCATTTTAGAGCTGTTGCAAACTCTAAATCTTTAGTAGCTTTTTTACCCAAAATATTTCCTATGTATTTGGGATGGAGTCCATATCCCGGTCTAATACTTTTTATATTTTCTTTGCTAAATTTTTCACCTTTTTTTATATCTTTTGAAACATACAGGCTTCTAGCAAATGCTCTTGATCTTCTCTTTTTTTCACTCATCGAGTAATCTACTTTTCCAAGTAGCTTTTGGGCATCTCTAACAGCTTTTATCATTTGAGCAAACTCCTCTTTATCAAGAGAAAAATCAGCATCTGCCCCACCTATGGATTTATCAAGTATAAAATGCTTTTCTA
>JALVWW010000053.1 GCA_027023175.1 Campylobacterales bacterium | reverse complement strand
CAAAATTCATTATAAGACAAAAACCTTTGATGGAAGGAAGGATAGAACTTTTAAACTATATGATGGAACAAAGCATATCCCACAGTTTTCACAGATACGGTAATCTCGGTGCAAGGGCCGAAGAGTAAAACAATGAACTTGTCATGATACAACTATGTATGGCAACCGCTCTTTATCTGTTTTTTTCAAAATAGCTGGCGACTCCGTCAGCTATACCGCGGGCAAGCAAATCCTCATAGTAAGGATTAAAAAGCCTTTTTGCTTCAGTCGGATTTGTTATGTACCCTGTCTCAATCAAAACTGCAGGCATTTGAGCTCCGACAAGTACCCAAAACGGTGCTTTTCTGACTCCTCCATCAACAACCCTGTATCTTTTTCTGATATTTTTAAGCACTCCTCGTTGGATATCTATCGCCAATTTGTTAGATAAAACTATCTTCTCTCTATTTAGAAAATTTAAAAATACCTGTTTTGAAAAGTAATCCATATTACTTAAATCCACCCTGTTTTCCAAGGCTGAAACTCTTTTTGCTCTTGCGCTTCTAGCCGGAGATAAAAAATATGTCTCTATACCTTTGTTTACTAAATACTGGCTTCTTTTTGGAGCAGCATTGGCATGAATGGATATAAAAATATCAGCTTTTTTCAAGTTGGCAAAATGAGTTCTGTTTCTTAATTTGATAAAGATATCTCTGCTTCTTGTATAATATACCTTATAACCGTATTTTTTTAGATATTTACCTAATTTCAGTGCGATTTTGAGTACCGCATTTTTTTCTCGAAGCTTTTTATATCCTATGGCTCCGGTATCTTTACCGCCGTGACCGGGGTCTATAATTACAATCTTCTGTTTTGCAAGCGGTGTAAAATATTTTTCCGTATAAGTTTTTACAGGTTTTTTATAGTGTATTTTTTTGGAGGAAAAATATCTTTTATTATCTACTTTTATGATAATTTTATTTTTTTCGATACTGAATATCGAGTTTATAGGCCTACTTGATTCTAAAACTATTCGTACTGTTTTGGTGTTATACTGTGATATTCTTATGCTTTTGATACTTTTGAGTAAAATTTTTTTGACTTTAAATTTTAATTTTGTTTTTATATCAAATATATCTCTATATCTGTTTTTGGAGTTTAATTCATAAAATTTTATATCCTGTTTTTGCACTTTTTGATTAAGTGTTATGATAACTTTGTCTTTAAAGGATGTGATTGACTTTATATAAGAATTTGATACCTTTTTCTTAGGGGGCTTTTTGGTTTTTTTTGGTTTTTTTTCTTTTAAAAGCAGGGAAAGCTCTTCTTGATAATGGGTATAAGGAGCATTTAAAATCTTTGAGCTTTTTATCAAACCTTTGATAGCTGAAATTTGGGCATCTTTATCATCATTAATGATAGCTTTTATATATTTGCTTTTCAAGTCATGATAAATTTTAACTATATCAACTTTTGCGGCACTCTTTAGCCTGCTTGAAATTTGCAATACAGAATTATTGAGTTCAGACGCACCTGATACGGTTGTAAAAACAACTGCAAAAACCAAAAATAAATGTTTAACTTTCTTCCCCATTAACCAGTTTATTCATCAACTCTTTTACACTAATGAGTTCATTAAGTCTATACCCATTGCTTCCTGTAAAAAATAGTCCGTTTTCCTTCTCCCCCATAAATGCATCAGAGAGTCGATCGGCTATGCAGTAGCCTACCGCTTTTGCTTCAACTCCTCTATGACAAGGGGCAACACAGTTACTGATACATTTTATCTTAGGCGCACTACCCTCTTCTATCTTTTTAAAAAGATTTGTTTTAACTCCTCTGGCTGGATATCCAACAGGAGATTTGAAAAGTTTGATATCTTCCTCTTTTGATGAAAGCAGTATCTCTTTAAAATTCTCATGCGCATCACATTCATGAGTACCTATAAATCTTGTACCCATTTGAACACCGCTACAACCAAGAGACAAAAACCTGTCTATATCATTTTTATCCCATATTCCTCCCGCAGCTATCAGAGGAAAATCACCCCATTTTTTTATCTCTTCAAGTATAGGAGCAATCAAATTCTCCAGCTTATATGCTTCGTCAAAACACTGCTCATAGGTAAATCCCTGATGTCCTCCACTTAGCGGTCCTTCGACTATAACCGCATCAGGAACTCTGTCATATCTTTGAGTCCATCTTTTACATATAATTTTAAGTGCCTTGGCTGATGACACTATAGGCACAAGAGCAACGTCAGGAAAATCTTTGGTAAATTCGGGCATATTTGTAGGAAGTCCGGCACCTGTTATAATGATATCGGCTCCTGCTTCACATGAGTCCGTAACGACTCTTCCATAATCATTGATAGCATATAAAACATTTGATGCCAAAGGAGCATTACCGCAAATCTTTCTGGCATTTTTAAATATCTGTTTAAGCGCATCTTTCGAGTAAAAATTTGTTGCTTCGTAGGGTCTGTCACTGATGGCTTTTTGAATAAATTTTTTATCTTTATAATACCCTGTTCCAACTGAACTTATAACTCCAAGACCACCCTCTTTGCTGACATTTCCAGCTAACTTATCCCAACTAATTCCTACACCCATTCCACCTTGTACTATAGGTATCTTGATGGTATGTTTACCTATTTTTAAGCTTTTGTATGACATCACACAACCTTTACTTTGGCAAATTTTCTTTTTCCAACCTGCAGTATGTATTCACCTTTTTGTAACTGCAACTGCTCATCTTGGCACTTTTGCCCGTCTATTTTAACGGCACCCTGCTTGATATCTCTTCTGGCTTGTGAAGTTGAGCTCTCCAATCCTATCTCATTCAAAGCTTTTGCAATCCATATAGGAGCACTCAAAGCATACTCATTCATATCACTTGGCAACTCTTTCTTTGAATGAACTTTATCAAATTCGACTTTTGCTTTTTGAGCTTTATTACTATCATGATATCTCTCAACTATCTCTAAAGCTAGCATCTCTTTGGCTTTTTTTGGATGTAAAGAGCCCTCATCGACACTCTTTTGAAGCTCTTTTATCTCCTCCAAATCTTTATCACTCAATACTTCATAATATTTCCACATAAGCTCATCACTAATACTCATAAGTTTACCAAACATATCATCAGCACTCTCTGTAATTCCTATATAATTACCTAGTGATTTACTCATTTTATTAACACCGTCAAGTCCTTCAAGAAGCGGCATAGTGATGACTGCCTGTTCTTTGCCTACATTGTAGGCTCTTTGAAGATGCCTGCCCATCAAAAGATTGAAAGTTTGGTCTGTCCCACCGAGTTCTATATCACTTTTAAGTGCGACAGAGTCATACCCTTGAAGCAACGGATATAAAAATTCACTTATACTGATAGGAGTATTTGACTTAAATCTCTTTTCAAAATCTTCTCTCTCCAGCATTCTAGCTACATTAAATGTAGTTGTAAGCTCTACCAAACCGATACTACCCATCTCGGTAAACCAGGTAGAATTAAAAACAATATCTGTTTTTTTTGGATCTAATATCTTAAAAACCTGCTCTTCGTATGTTTTTGCATTTTTTAAAACAGTTTCTCTGTCAAGCTTTTTTCTTGTTTCATTTTTGCCGGTAGGGTCTCCTATCATACCTGTAAAATCCCCTATGACAAACTGTACTCTTGCTCCATACTTTTGCATCAAAGCCATCTTTTGTATCAAAACTGTATGACCCAAATGCAAATCAGGTGCAGTAGGATCAAACCCTGCTTTAATATAGTAATTTTCACCGTTTTCATAATAATTTTTTAAAAGCTCTGTAACTCTCTCTTCATCAATAATTTCAGCTACACCTCTTTTTATCTCTTTCAAAGCCTTTTGTACCATTTACCTCACCTTGTTTGAATTATTTACACTAAGGGTATCTCCAATACTAGGTGACACCCACAATGGACTTTGCAGATGTAAGATTGTTCAAGAGATTTATGAGTCTTAGCCGTAGCTAAGATGATTAAATATCTTGTGCAAGATTGCGTCTGCAAAGTCCACCCTTTGGACATCATCAGCTTTTATCTATACTTCGTTACATCTTTTCAACTTAGCTACGGCTAAGCCTTCAAAGATGTGCCTTGTTTATACAAAAGCTGAAGATGTTGTGGGTATCACCTAGTATTGGAGATACCCTTAAACAACTCTATAGTTTTATATTTTTCTTTTAACTGTT
>JALVWW010000052.1 GCA_027023175.1 Campylobacterales bacterium | reverse complement strand
GAGGAAGAGTTGCCGCAGTAGAGATACTTGTAAAAAATGCAAGAATCGAATCTTTGATACTTGAAGATAGAGAGAGTGAAATCCCAGATGCCATAAAAGAAGGTAAAAATACCTATAAAACACAGACGTTTGATCAGGCACTTTTGGATCTTTACAAAGCCGGAATTATTACCAAAAAAGAGGCTTATTTGAATGCAACAAATAGAAATGACTTAAAACTGCAGATGGATATGTATGAAGATGAAAAAGTAGGCACAGACGGATTGAAGATAGAGATTAAGAAGTCGGTAAGGTGATTTTGGATAAAATACAGCCTTAATTTTTTAAAAAGGACAGAAATGTTAGAAGGTATTATTAGAGATAGTATCGGTAAAAAAGCTACAAAAGCTTTAAGACGAGATGGTTATCTAATTGCCAATATATACGGCAAAGGGATAGAAAATATAAATGCAGCTTTTAAAAAGAATGAATTTATAAAAGCGGTAAGAAACAAAACTCATTTATTGCTTGATGTAAAAGTAGGTGATAAAGAGTTGAAAGTTGCAGTTCAGGAGTATCAAAAAGACCCTGTAACAAATGACCTTTTGCACGTAGATTTAAAAGCGGCAACTCCGGGAGTGGTTTCAAAATTTATGATACCTGTAAAAACTGTGGGACTTGCCAAAGGTATAAAAGACAGAGGTGTTTTGATGGTCTCCAAAAAAAGACTAAAAGTAAAATGTACTCCGGAAAATATACCTGACAGTTTTACTCTGGATGTAACTGATTTGGCTGTAGGTGATTCTATACTTGTCAGAGATATTGAAATTCCTGAAAATGTGCAAATGATGGAAGCTGACAGAATCGCAGTAGTCGGAGTTATAAAAGCCAAATAATGACTTTGGTCGTCGGTTTGGGCAATCCCGGACCTGCTTATAAAAACAACAGACACAATATAGGATTTATGGTCATAGATAAATTTATCTATGACTTAAATCCCTCCAAAGTAAATAAAAGCTCCTTTAACGCAGAGCTTTATAAATCTTCAAAAACCCTTTTTTTAAAACCTCATACCTTTATGAACAACTCAGGACTCAGTGTATCTGCTGTTATGAAATATTTTGATGTGAAAAGAGTTATAGTAATACATGACGATATAGAGATACCCTATGGCTCTGTCCGTATAAAGCACGGTGGAGGTAATGGTGGACATAACGGTTTAAAATCAATAGATGCCCATATTGGGCGAGATTATGACAGGATGAGATTGGGTATTTCAAAACCTGCTAATAAAGAAGAGGTAGCTGATTTTGTATTGAGTAATTTTTCAAAAAAAGAAAATGAGTGTTTGCCAAAAATCATCTCTTACGCAAGTAAAGCTTTAGAGTATCTTTTAAGCCATAATGCTACAGAGTGTGCAAGCAAGTATAATATAAAAAAAAGTTTATGTGAAGAGCCTTCGGCTCAGGATTTAGGATCTAGGTTTTAGGATGAAGTTACCAATCACGAGTCACGAGTCATGCCTAGTTTGAAAATCTACCAAAAATATATCTCACTTATATTTATAAAAAATTTTTTGATAATATTTACTGCATTACAGTTTTTTTATCTTGGTATCGATTTGATGCAAAACTTTAAAAATTTACCAAATTCTGCCAACCTTCAAATACTCTATGCACTTTATACATTTTTAAATGCCGTAAACTTTACACTTCCTATTTCTTTGGTGATTGCCATGATAATATCCAAATTTAACCTTATAAGAACAAATGAAATAATAGCCATGTATGCTTCCGGAATTTCAAAAAATTCACTTATAAAGCCTATATTTTTTACATCAGTTATAATAACTATTTTTTATATTTCATTGAATTTTACCAATTTTACCTACTCAAAAGAGTACGCTTACAATATATTAAACCACTCGAGCGTTGCAACATCTTCAAATAATCTTTTTTTAAAATATAATGACAATTATATATTTATACAAAAATTAGACCCCTTTAAAAAGAAAGCGTACGGTATCAGGATATTTAAGATAAAAGATAAAGATTTAAGAACGATTACCAAGGCAAAAAGTGCAGACTTTGTAAAAGAGTATTGGGTGCTAAATGATATTGAGATACTGAGAAAACCTCCCATTGATGAAAAAAATGCAAAGTTGAGTAAAATATCTTATAATCATTATAAAACTTTAAAAGGCTTCAAACCCAAAATTATAGAGAATGTTTATGAGGGTAAAAATAGTTTTTCTATCATGGATGCATATCAGGCAATAAAGCTTTTCCTGTCACAAAATGTCAATATCTCAAAGATAAAGGCTTCTTTGTTTGCAATGCTTATTTTTCCTTTTTTTGCACCGCTTCTTAATATGATACTTTTTTACTATCTTCCAATTAGCAACAGATTTTTCAATTTGGCTATTGCCAGTTCGGCTTTTGTATTTACCTCCTTGATGGTTTGGGCTATGCTTTTCATGTTGATAAAAATGTCGGTTAACGGTGTGATAAATCCGGAGCTCGGCATAATTTTACCTATTTTGATTTTAGCCTCTTTTGCCTCATACCTTTATGTAAAAAATAGATAATTTATCTTTTTTTTGATATAATCTACTCTTACACTATAAAAAAGGTAATCAATGATAAACTTTAAAGAGTTATCAAAAAAGTATAAAACTCCACTGTATGTATATGACTTTGAAAATATCAAAAAAAACTATCTTGAATTAAAAGATGCTTTTAAGGCAAGAAAATCTTTAGTATGCTATGCCGTAAAAGCAAATTCAAACCTCTCCGTTTTGAAGTTGTTGGCTGAGCTTGAAGCAGGGGCTGATTGTGTCTCCATGGGAGAAGTCAAAAGAGCAATGTATGCAGGTATTCCAAAGTACAAGATAATATTCAGCGGTGTCGGAAAAAGAGATGACGAGATAGAAGAGGCGATTTTAAGAGATATTTTGATGATAAACATCGAAAGCGAAGCTGAGTTTGACAGAGTAGAGTTGATTGCGGCAAAACTTGAGAAAAGTGCACGCATAAGCATAAGAGTCAATCCTGATATTGATGCCAAAACCCATCCTTATATCTCTACAGGGCTGAATGAAAACAAGTTTGGTGTTGATACAGAAAATGCAAAAAAGCTTTACATAAGAGCCAAAAATTCAAACTATATAGAACCTGTCGGCATTCATTTTCATATTGGAAGTCAGCTGACAGACTTAAAGCCTATCGAGGAAGCAAGCTCTATTGTAGCATCGATGCTTAGACAGCTTAAAGTATTGGATATAGATATAAAGTTTTTTGACATAGGTGGTGGAATAGGTATAAAGTATGAAGATGAAGAGACTATAAAGCCGTATGATTATGCCCAGGCGGTACTTGCAACTTTAAAAGGTACTGATGTGACTGTGGTTTGCGAACCGGGACGCTATATAGTCGGAAACAGCGGATATTTTTTAACTAGTGTCCTTTATGAAAAAGAGAACAGTTCAAAGAGGTTTGTGGTAGTAGATGGTGGTATGAATGACCTTTTAAGACCGTCTTTGTATAAAGCTTATCATGCTATAGAAGCAGTAAATGCAAAAGGTAAAACCAGTAAATGTGATGTAGTGGGACCTGTTTGTGAAAGCGGAGATTTTTTTGCCAAAGATGTTGAACTTCCTAAGCTTAAAAACGGAGACCTTCTTGTAATAAAAAGTGCTGGAGCTTACGGCTTTACAATGAGTAGTAATTATAATTCCAGAGGCAGAGCAGCAGAAGTTGCCATAGAAGAAGGCAACGACAGACTTATAAGAAGAAGAGAGAATTTTGAAGATTTGATAAGACTGGAAAAAGAGTATTTGTAATGGATTTAAGTAAGCTAAGAGAGCAGATAGACAGTATAGACGATGATATTTTGACTCTTCTTGAAAAGAGGATGCAAATAGTAAAAAATGTCGGGGAATTAAAACACAAAGTAGGTGGAGCTATCTACAGACCTGAGCGTGAACAAGAGATCATTTCCAGACTCAAAGCCCATAAACAAGGTGTTATTAGCGATGATGCCATAGAGGCAATATATCTTGAAATATTTGCGGCAAGTAGAAATCTTGAACTGCCTGAAAGAGTTGCATATCTTGGACCAAAAGGGAGCTTTACTCATCAGGTTGCCGAGAGTAGGTTTGGTGCTTATGCTGATTATCTCTCACTTAGCGGAATCGAGTCTATATTTAAAATACTTGAAAATA
>JALVWW010000051.1 GCA_027023175.1 Campylobacterales bacterium | reverse complement strand
ACAGGCTCTTTGTAAACTCCTCCTTTTTGAAAAAGTATTTCAAATTCACCATCTTTTAGTTTTAATTTACTAAGCCCGCTTTTATCAAAAGCTCTCATCAAATCTTTTAACTCTTTTTGATCCATAAAAATTCTCCTATGTTTATTCTAAGATATTTCTTCAAATATGTTATAATACCATAATTTTATTTTACAAGGATTAAAGTTGGGCTTAAAATCTGACAACTGGATAAGAGAAAAATCACTTAAAGAAAAAATGATTGAACCCTTTTGCGAGGAGCAGGTAGGAAAAAATGTCGTCAGTTACGGTGTCAGCAGCTACGGTTATGACATAAGGGTGGGAAATGAGTTTAAAATCTTTACAAATGTCAGCTCTACCGTAGTTGACCCAAAAAACTTTGATGATAAAAATGTAGTTGACTTTGTCGGTGATGTCTGCATAGTACCGCCAAACTCTTTTGCACTTGCTAGGACTGTGGAATACTTTAGAATCCCCGAAAATGTACTAGCTATATGTCTTGGAAAAAGTACTTATGCAAGATGCGGTATAATTGTAAATGTAACACCCTTTGAGCCGGCTTTTGAGGGGCATATCACCATAGAGATAAGCAACACCACTCCGCTTCCTGCAAAAATATATGCCAATGAGGGCATAGCTCAGGTTCTCTTTTTGGAAGGTGATGAACCCTGCAAAACGACATACAAAGATAAAAACGGCAAATATCAAAAACAAACCGGTATCACACTGCCCAGGATATTGAAATAAGAAAATAGGTTTTAAGTTTTAGGGTTTAAGATTGAGACTCTTATCTCTTGTATAAAATTTTTATTTGAAAGTATATCTGCATGGGTTGTATGCTCGAATATTTTAAGAGTGTAATTGCTTCTTATATGTTTTATCAAATTTTTTGTTCTTTTGTTTGAAACGGTTTTATCCCCTTTTACCATAAAGATTACAATGGGAGCTTTAACTTTTTCTATAAAATTTTTAGAATTGAATTTATATTTTAACAGTAAAGATATAGGGAATATAGGATATTTCTCCTTGGCAATATTTTCTATGGAATCATAGGGAGTTATTAAAAAAAGTTTTTTAACCTCTTTTTTTGATGCAAGATATGTAGCAACTCCGCTTCCAAGGCTTCTTCCGACAATATACACATCCTTGTCTTTGGCGAAACTATCATAAATCTTAAGAGCATCTTCATAAAGAGTTTTTTCACTTGGACTACCTTTGCTTAAGCCGTTTCCTCTGTAATTAAACGCAACCGCATCAAACCCTTTCATATCTTTGATGATTTCTAAAAAGTCAGTAGCATCATCCGCATTGCCACCAAAATATATGATAAGTTTTTTTGAAGAGTTATCAAGATAAACCCCGTCCAGAAGCCCATCTTTTACCTTCAGTTTGACTTCCTTGCATTTTGGACAGTTTTTTAAAACTTTCGGCTCTTTTTTTGAAACAATATCAAAGTTGAATATTTTACTTTTCTGAATAAAGTACAAATATAAAGCCACACCAATATATGCAACTATAAATAAAATTAAAAAAGTTTTTACGGTTGTCAAATCAAACTCTTATAACTCTTGCAATATCACCTTTTTTTAAAGAGCCTTCATTCTCATCTATCCATAGAAGTGCCGCATTGTTTAACATATTGGTCAGTATTGCACTTGTACCACTTTTTTTACCCTTTAAGTCAACTTTATAACCATCTTTGTCATATCTTAGATTTACCGCAGCAAATTCACTCTTTTTGCTTCTTTTTTTATAATCTTCACTCATTTTAGCTTGCACTACATCATAGCTGTCATCCACTCCTAACATTCTTTTTATCAATGGAACTACATAAAGATGAGTAGTTACCGCTGAAGAGTAAGGAAATCCGGGAAGTGCAAAAATGTATTTTTTACCGACTTTTACAACTTTTATATGCATCCCCGGTTTTATAACTACTCCACTTATAAGTACTTTAGCCTCTATGGAGTCAACAGCCTCTTTTACAAAGTCATAATCCCCTACACTCACTCCTCCGGTGGTGATAACAATATCACTAAATTCAAGAGCGTTTAGTATAGCTTTTTTGATATTCTCCAAATCATCCCCTACTACACCCATATTGTGTGTTTTGGCTCCTACTTTTTTCACAATAGCTTCTATGGTATAGTGGTTTGTGCTTCTTATTTGAGATATATTTGTTTGGGCATCTCCAAGTTCAAGTATTTCACTTCCCGTAGCTAAAACCGAAACGACAGGCTCTCTTTTGACCGCTACTTTGACTTTATTTAATCCAGCCATCACCCCTATCTCGGCATAGCCTATCAAGGCTCCTTTTTTTATAAGAGTTTCACCTTTTTTATAGTTTTCTCCAACCGGCCTGACACTAAAACCCTTTGGAACTTCCTCTTTTATGATGATGAAACTATCCTCAACTTCGACATTTTCAATAGGTATCAAGGTATCTGCTCCCTTGCTTATAAGTGAGCCGGTAAAAGTCTTTATACAAGTTCCCTCTGTTACTTCTACAGAATTTGCAGTACCCGCAGGCAGTTTGTCTATGATTTTAATCTTGCCTTTTTTTTGATCTTCATACCTGATGGCATAACCGTCCATACCGGAAGTCTCATACTCGGGAGAATTCTCATTGGCAATAATATCTTCACCCAAAACTCTTCCGAGAGTTTCACTTAAGAACAGTTGTTCACAACCAACCTCTTCATCAAAAGCACTCTTAAGTATCTTTAATGACTCATCAAAACCAATAAATTTTTTCATTTTCCCTCCAACATTTTTCATTTTTCATTTTTAATTTTTTATTCAGCCAGTATCCCACTTCCTTCAATTGGAGTGCTTCTATCAAGTGCATACTCTCTTTTGCCGTTTTTTAGGTCATACTTCCATATCGGAGCATTTGCCTTGAAATCCTCTACAAACTCCTCTATCATTTTAAGAGAAACTTTTCTTTTTGGTGAAAGTACGGCTGAGATATAAGAAGTTTTATGATTTGGCACATCTCCACGAGAGTGAGCCATCAAAAGATAGGCATTTTCTTTTTTTGCTTTTTCTTGCCATCTCTCAAACCAATTCTCCAAAATAGGCTCATATATATCAAAACTAAGCCCGTCAATACCGTCTTCATCCCTAACGATACCGACAAAATTGATAAAAGCACCATAATTTTTATCTTTATAAGTATTGTACCACCTAGAAAGTATCTCTTCTACTTGCAAAGGACCATCATAAAGTTCAACCATTTTGCTGCCTTATAAATTAATTATTGAATTATATCAAATTTGTATTTTTTGATACAGGGGTCAGGTGATAGTGATAGTATTATATCCTAATGGGAATATGATAACTTACTATAAATTTTTCATCTTCTTCTAGAAAATGGTTTTTTTCATATATTGCAAAAGAAGGGTTTGTTGTAGTTTCATATCCGCTGTTTATAAGCCATTCAAAATATACCCAATTCATAAACTTTAATATATCACCGTATTTGCCTCTAAAATCAAACCTTGCATATACACCCTCGGGAATGGTCAACTTGGGCAGGTTTGTTTTTTTTAGCTCTTCTTCTATAATTATGCAGGCATTATATCTGCACTCATCAAGTGGTATTACAGTAGGATTGTCATGGTGTAGTCCGATTTGTTTGTAATTTTCTATATTGTTACACAAAAGCCAAGTTTGAAGTTTTTGCCAAGTATGTTGGATGGATTTGTTGTAACCTTTGTGACGGATATAGTATGCTATATATGGTGGTATCTTTACAATTTTTGGTTTTAGGTATGAAAACTCTGCATTGGCCAAACTTGCACTTTTTGATTTTGCTATGATATTGGTAGCAAACTTTTTATACCCTCCTTTTTTCCACTCTTTTGGAGTCATTAAGAATTTTTGTTTAAACACTCTGGCAAAAGCGCTTTGAGAGCTGTATCCACACATTTTAGCAATTTCTGTGACGGTTGAATTTTTATTTGTAAGAAGCAGACTTGAAGCTTTTTGGAGGCGGATGGATTTTATACTCTCGTAGATATTTTCTCCAAACTCCTGCTTGAAAATTCTATGCATATGAAATTTACTGATTTTTAGGTCACTACTCAATTCATCCAGTTTAATATCAGTATCTATATACCTGTAGATATAATACATAATATCATTGGCTATTTTTGTATGATTATCCAGAGTTTTCTTTTTCATAGCAACATTATACTATCTTTTAAGCAATAACAGTATAGTTTTTTAGCAATATTTATATAGAAAATAGTTTTTAAAAACCCTATAATTAAGAAAAATTTAGGAGTAGGAAAAATGAAACGCTCATTTATCAGAGAAATACTTGAATCCATAGATGAAAAAACCATATCTTTTGCAGGCGGATTACCGGATAAGGAGTTGTTTCCGGTAAAAGAGTTACGAAAAGCGGGTAAAAAAGTACTAAAAAACAAAAAACAGTTTCAATATAGCCTTAGCAACGGCATAATGCCGCTTAGAAAGAAAATAGCTGACTTTTACAATGCTGAAGGTTTTAAGACAACATCTAAACATATCTTGATAACTTCAGGAAGCCAACAGGCACTTTTTATTATAGCAAAATATTTTGAACATAAAGATATTATTGTAGAAAAGCCCTCCTACCTGGGTGCAGTCAATATCTTTAAAACAAATAATTTAAACTTAAAAAGCATAACCTTGGAGCAAAAGGGCATAGATATAAATGAATTTGAAAAAGAGTATAAAGATGTAAAACTTGCATACTTGATACCTGATTTTCAAAACCCAAAAAGCTCAAGATACTCCAAAAAGAGAAGAAAAAAGATAGCAGATATAGTATTAAAAGAGGGTGGATACATCATAGAAGATGCACCATACAGCAAATTGTACTTTGATAAAAAAACAGAGTGTATAAGCAAACAGATACCAAACAACAGTTTTCACCTGGGCTCATTTTCAAAGACACTGGCTCCGGGGCTTCGCATAGGATGGATAAGAGCTGATAAAAAGATAATAGATAAATTAATTTTAATAAAAGAGACTGTGGATCTTCACAGTAGCAGCATATCCCAAAATATACTAAATGAGTATCTAAAGGATACCTCAAAATACAAACAACATACAAAAGTTTTACGAAAAAAATATCAAAAAAAGATGAACTATTTTAGCAAATATCTAAAAAAATATCTGCCACAGTTTGAATTTGAAAAACCTAAGGGTGGTATGTTTATATATGGAAGATTACCGGGCATAAACACAAAAGAGTTGGTTTATAAAGCTTTGGAACAAAAAGTTGTTTATGTTCCGGGAAGTGAATTTTACCTCGATGATAAAACTTGTGACGAGATAAGATTTAACTATACTCATTCGAGTAATAAAGATATAAAAAGAGGGATAAAAAGGTTGAAAAAGTTAGCAAAAGTAGCAATTCACTCTCGTGTTCATCACTAAAATCTTTGATTTTAGGACTCACACATGAGAGTTCATAGGATAAAACGAAAAACGACAAGCAGTTGTCGTTTTTTATTCGTTAATATTTTTATTGTGTTTGACTTCGCAAACACTGTTCACTTCCAGTGAACTTACCGTAAATCTACCTCGCTTTGCTCACTACGATTTACTTCAAGGTTGCAATTCACTCTCGTGTTCATCACTAAAATCTTTGATTTTAGGACTCACACATGAGAGTTCATAGGATAAAACGAAAAACGACAAGCAGTTGTCGTTTTTTATTCGTTAATATTTTTATTGTGTTTGACTTCGCAAACACTGTTCACTTCCAGTGAACTTACCGTAAATCTACCTCGCTTTGCTCACTACGATTTACTTCAAGGTTGCAATTCACTCTCGTGTTCATCACTAAAATCTTTGATTTTAGGACTCACACATGAGAGTTCATAGGATAAAACGAAAAACGACAAGCAGTTGTCGTTTTTTATTCGTTTTATCCACCACAGACTGGTGGTAGTAGGGATACTTTGTCATTTTTATTTAAAGGGGTGTCAGTAGAGCATATTATCTTGTCGTTTACCGATACGGCACATATTTTAAGCCATGGTTTTAGCTCCTCATCATCTTTAAAATACTCTTTCAGCTCTTTTAAAGATTTGACATCAACCTCTATGCTATCTCTTTTTATAGGACCTAAAAATTCTATCTTTGCCATTTTATTTTCCTTTAATATTTGATTTGGTTAAAAAAAGCTTAATAGCTTTTTTTTCATCTTTTCCGATACTATATGTTATCTTATTCAGATACAATTCCACCAAACTCAAAGGAAGATCGAGCTTGTGTGCTTCTCTTTTTTTTATATAGTATGGAATTTTGACTTTATATTTTAAAAACTGTTTCATTATTTTATCATAATATTTTACATTTGAATTTACACAAAAAGTAGCAAACACAAAAGGCAAACCGGTTTGCTTTTTCCACTCTTTTGCCAAATCAGTGCAATTTTCTCTGTTTTTATGATACATCTGTAAAGCTTTGTTACCTATAACAACTTTACCTTTTAGATGCAGTATGGTTTTGAGTGCATTTGAGCTTTTTGACTCACTGTCGTCTTTATCTTCACCCTCACACACAAAAACACTTAAAACTTCACCATTTGCCACTATACCTGCATCCAAACATCTTTGACCTTGGCTTTTGATACTTGAAATAAATGCGGCATTTACCTTTTTTTTTAAAAATAGCTCTGTTATATGTGCAGGATGGGATTTTTTGATCGCTTTTTTTATATATGTATAGTTTGATTTTTTGATAAAAAAGTCAAAAGGTAATAAGTTGAGATAATCAATCTTTCCAAAACATCCGTGCACTTAAAGCACCTTTAGGGCAAGTTGTGCCATTACTATTGCCAAAACCAAAGCCAAAGGATATACTGCAGCATAGGAGATGGACGGATAGTCACTTTTGGTTAGATTGTTTGCCATAGTTAAAGATGGAGTCGAAGTCATACTTCCACTTAGCAAACCCAGTATCTTTAAAAAATTCATTTTTAAAACAAACCTACAAATAATTGTCATCGTTAAAAGTGAAAATATAAGACCGAACAATCCTATATAAACAGGTGTAAAACCATTCGCTTTTATAGATTCAAGCAAGTATTTACCCGCATTTGTACCAATGGCGGCCATAAATATAAGCTGCCCCAAGGTTTTCATCAATGTTGTAGAGTTGGGTGACATTTGCCATACCACAGGTCCTATTCGACCAAGTCTGCCAAGTATCAAAGCGGTTATAAGTATGCCTCCCACAAAGCTTAGCTTTATCGTTCCAACCACAGGAAATGAAAACGGTACACTTCCTAAAAGTATCCCAAAAACTATACCCAAAGATATAGGCAAAAAATCAGCAGCCGGATATTTTTGTAGGTTATTACCTATCAATGCGGTTATCTCATCGGCATATTTTTTGGGAGCCACAACATAAAGTTTATCACCCAACATCAAAGTCATATTTGGATATGGAGATATATCTATACCACTTCTTCTTACCTTTGTTATAACAGCCCTGTATGACTTTAACTCTTTGATACTTGAAATTTTTTTTCCTATAATTTTTTTTGAGGTAACTAAAAGCCTGTAAACCTTCATATCATCATGAAAAGAGAAGTCGCTTTTTATCTCTTTGCCCACCATGATGCCCACATGTTCTAGATTTTCTTTTGTACCGGACACTCGTATGACATCACCGTAGTGTAATATCTTGTCATCAAGGTTTTGCTGATCTTTATCGGTTGATTCTATTCTGTGTATGATAGTGTCGGTTAATTTTTGGAGTTTTGACTTTTTTATTCCGTTTTTTTTAAAATTTTCATTTGTTATTTTAAAATTTTTTACCAAAACTTCCGGATATTTACTTTTTTGCATTTGCTCATAATCTGTTATCTCTTTTTTTATATCGACTCTAAAAACAATAGGAACAAATCTTACGAACAAAACAGTAGCAACTATACCAAAAGGATAAACCATACCAAACAGTACTGACATACTTGGATCATTTTTTATCTCCAAAGCAGCTGCGAGAGATGGAACACTTGAGAGTGAACCTGTAAAGATACCGTCTATTACCGTGGGCTTCAGTCCCATATAAAGGCTTATCAAAGCAATGGAGCCAAATATCATAACCAGAAGCAGCGTCGCCAAGATATTTAGTTTCAACCCTTCGGTTTTAATCGTTTCAAAAAAACCCGGACCTGATTGAAGTCCTACAGCATATATGAAGATAGCCAATCCAAAAAATTTAAACTCTTCAGAAACTACAAGCCCGTAATGTCCCGCGATAAGAGCCACTATAAGCATAGCGGAAACATCAAGAGAAAATCCCTTTATCTTGAAATTTCCAAGAATATATCCAAGAGAAATTATCAAAAAAAGGTAAAATATATCGCTGTGTATCATTATTTCACTTTCAAAAATTTAAGATATAAAGGATATAATTATACTACAATAAAAAATAAATGAAAAGGATAAAAATGGCACCAAGCAGAGAAGATGCTTTTGAATTATTAAAAAAGTATAACGACAATGACTCTTTGGTAAAACACGGACTTGCAGTTGAAAGTGCAATGAGACATTTTGCAAAAAAGTTTGGTGAAGATGAAGAGATGTGGGGGATAGTCGGACTTTTACACGATCTTGACTATGGCAAGTATCCTGAAGAGCATTGTTACAAAGCCAAAGAGATTATGGAAGAAAACGGATATCCCGAAGTTTATATAAGAGCCATGATGAGCCATGCTTATGGAATTTGTACAGATGTTGAACCTCTCTCGTTGATGGAGAAAACCCTCTATGCCGTTGATGAACTGACGGGACTTATTACGGCCTGTGTATATGTAAGACCTAGTAAGAGCATACTTGATCTTACTCCCAAATCAGTCAAGAAAAAATGGAAGCAAAAGTCATTTGCGGCAGGAGTAGATAGACAAACCATCGAAAAAGGCGCGCAAATGATAAATATGGATATAAATGAACTGATCGCAGAAGTTATAGAGGGTATGAAAAAAGATGCAGACAAACTCGGTCTAAAAGGGGATCTTTAAAATATGGTGGAGCATAGCGGGCTCGAACCGCTGACCCCGACGCTGCCAGCGTCGTGCTCTCCCAGCTGAGCTAATGCCCCACACATTTGGAGTTGAAATAATACCATAAGTTTTATAAATAATATTTTAAAATTTCATCCCTACTTTCAAAAGGGGTTGCCCTGACGACCTCATCTTCAAAAGCAACTTCATAGACTTCATCTTTTTTGGCTTTTGTAAAGGTGAGAATGATTTTGGCGGCAAGCATTTTATCTTCGTTATCGGCATTTTTGGATATCTTTGAAAAGGGAGATGGCAAATCCTCAACATCTACCGATATCATTTTCGAGTTTTTCAACTCCTTTATCCTCTCATTTTCTTCGGCATTTCTTCCTACTATCAGCTTTATTCCCTCTCTTAGTCTTAAATGTCTTCCCACTTTTAAAAGCTCTATATCTTCACTCTCTAGTTTATCATACTTGATAAAGTCTCTAAGTTTGTTTGAAAACCTTTCATCAGTGAGCAAACACCCGCCTCCGGGGCTCTCATAATCCTCAAATCCATACTCTTTGGCAAGTCTTAGCTGCACTTCTCTGTTTCGTCCGCTGATGCCCAAAAGTTTTTCTCGATCAACCCACCCTTCAAGTTCCGGTTTTGTTGGCTCTAAAAGCTTGGCCGAAAGTGGTCTAAGCAGTAAGTTTTCTTCCAAATCATTTGCAAGTTTTTTTACCTGCAAAAGTGCATCTTTTCTTTGACTCATAGGGCGCTGGGCCAAAACTTCTCCCGTGATAATAAAACTTGCACCGAATTTTGGCATCAAAGCTTTCGCTACTCTTATCATATTGGCATGACAATCAATGCAAGGGTTAAAATTTTTACCGTATCCGTACTTCGGTGAAAAAAGTATCTCTTTTATAAAACTATCTCTTATGTTTACTATCTCAAAATCTGCTCCAACAATTTTGGCTCTTTTTTCAAGTATGGCTCTATTGTCTTTTGTAGAACCAAAACCGGTATCTATAAAAAGTGCACTCACATCAATGCCTTGTTCTTTCATAAGTTTAACCGATATCATACTGTCAAGTCCACCGCTAAAAAGTGAAATACATCTTATCTTAGATTTGCTCATATTCAACTATCTCCCCTCTTTTAAGTCTGTAAATTTTATCCTGAATTTTTCTGATATAAAAACTTTTTTTATCAAATGCAATATCGGCTCTTGCTTTTATATTGTCAAGTCTAGTTTGATAAAACTTCATAAGTATCATTCTAATCTGTTTTTTCAATTCATCTTCATTCAATTCACTTATATCATCTCTTACTAAAATTCCTTCAAACCCCTTTTTGTCATCTCCACCCATTACTCTTATGAAAAGATCTTTGTGAACCCTAAACACATCTTCGGAAATATTATCAAGAACCATATCGAGAAGTTCAGGTTTTAAAAGTAGAGTTTTTATGACGGAAAGTTCTGCCAAATCCTCTTTGTTAACATTTGATGTGCTATTTGTATTAAAATTTTTTCTACTTTGAACTCTTATTACTCTTTTATCAATATTTAAAACAGTTGAGAGATAACTTTTGTACTCATCTTGAAGCATAGGTGAGAGAGTTCTTAAAAATTCTACCCCCTCTTTTAGGGCTTTTTCTTTTTCAAGCGGGTTTTTTAAATCATACTTGTATGCTATTTGTTCTATCACAAAATTTGCAAAAGGTTTTGGCTCATTAAAAAGGGACTTGAGAGTACTTATGTCGCCATCTTTTACCATGTCGGCAGGATCTTTTCCTCCGCCAAATATAACCACACCGCCGTCTATAGAAGATGCTATAAGCATTTTGCTAGCTTTAAAAGCTGCTTCCATTCCCGCTTTGTCGCCGTCATAAGAGAGTATAACTTTCGGCTCAGCCCGCCTAAGCAGAGGCAAATGCTCACTGGTTAGCGCCGTTCCCAAAGTTGCAACACACTCACTAAAGCCTGCTTGATGAAGCATAATAACATCAAGATAACCTTCGGTGATGATAATTCTTCCTTTTTTTACGATACTCTC
Source organism: Campylobacterales bacterium (assembly GCA_027023175.1). Classification (GTDB taxonomy): domain Bacteria; phylum Campylobacterota; class Campylobacteria; order Campylobacterales; family JALSKU01; genus JALSKU01. The sequence continues at coordinate 5,916 of JALVWW010000051.1, read as the reverse complement.
TCTTGCTAGATGATAGCCGTAAAGAAGTTTTGACTTATTAAAGAGGTAAGTTTGGGGTGAGTTTATATACTTTGCGGGATGATTCGATATAGTCCTGCCTCCAAAGCCTACTATCTTAGAGTTTGGTGCATATATGGGAAAAGTTACCCTCTCAATCAGCCTGGCATATAGATTGCCCCTCTCATCTTTTCCCAAAATTCCTGTCTTTAAAGCATCTTCTAATGATAAAAGAGTCTCTTTTAAAAAAGATATAGTTTTAGAAGAAGCCGGTGCATATCCTATCTCAAACTTTTCGATGGAAGAAGTATATATGCCTCTGTTTTCCAGATAATTTTTGGCTGTTTGATTTGAGTAAAGATTTTTTTTGTAAAATTGATTGATTTGCTCCAAAACTCTTCTGTCATCTTTTTTTTCAAAGCTGCCTTTGGTATATGATAGAGGTACATTAAAATCATTTGCAAGTTTTTCTATGGCTTCGGGATAACTAAGCTTGTCATAATTCATAACAAAACTTATGGCATCTCCACCTGCCCCGCATCCAAAGCAGTGATATATCTGCTTTGAAGGACTCACAACAAAGCTTGGAGTATCTTCACTGTGAAAAGGACATCTGGCTTTATAGTTTGCTCCGCTTTTTTTAAGCTCGATGTAAGAGCCTACAACTTCAACAATATCAAGTCTATTTTTGAGATTTTCTATCGAATTTTGCTCTATCATAAAGATATTATATAATATTTGATATAATAAATGGATAAGTTAAACAAATTACAAGTTAGGCAGTGATGGATAATTTTTACATAGGTTACAGGGATCCTCTTTTTGGCATCATTATCTTTTTTTTGCTTGTTTTTATCATCTCTTTTGCCAATTATTGGTGGAGTGTATATAAAAACAAGAATGAAGAGAACAATATCCAAAAATTTATAAACAAGTTCCAGATAGACGACAACAAAAATGAATATAAAATTATATTTGAAGATAAAAATCTTACACTTGAGAGCATAATACTGCTTGCAAAAAGCTATAAAAGCATAGGTGAGTATGAAAAAAGTATAGGTATATATCTTTATGCTCTCAAAAAATATAAAAAAAGAGGACAAAAGCAACAAATTTTGTTTCTTTTGGGAAAAGTATATCTAAGAGCCGGTTTTGTAGAAAGAGCCAGAGAAGTTTTTATCGAAGCATTAAAAATATCTCCAAGGCATGAAGAGTCTTTAAAATACTTGACTATCACATATGACATACTAAAAAGGTATGATAAAGCTTTAGAAGTTTTAGATGCCCTTGAGGAGCTTGGGGTCGATATCGAAAAGGAAAAAGTTTATTTTCAGGCTCTCTTTATATCTTCAAAAAATATTAAGAGCAATGAAAAAGAGAAACTGCTCTATAAATACTCTACTTTAAAATCCACTCAAAGAGTGTATCTGGAATTTATTTTAAAGAATAGTTTTGCCGTAAACTTTGAGAGGATAAAGGAGTTTGATTTTAAAAATTTGTTTGATATTTTATGGAGGATAGATATAACTTTATTTGATATGGAGTTTGTCAAAAACAAACCTTTTTTAAGTGATATCTTGAGTGCTAGAGGAGTTTTTTTCAAGAAGGAAGAGAGTTCTGTATTTGAACTTGATATGCTCAAACATTTGGTAAAAGAGGGATACAAAAAAGCTGATATCAGCTTTGAATATTTTTGTTCCAACTGTAAAAACAGTTATCCTTTTTACTTTTCAAGATGTCCGAACTGCCACCATATAGACAGTGTAAAAATACTGCCAAAACTTACAAAAAAGAGCTCTGATGAAATCAGTACCTACATATAAAAAAATATATATATATTCTGACGGTTCAAGTCTTGGCAACCCTGGCCGTGGTGGATATTGTGCAATCTTAAAGTACAAAGACAATAAAAAAATTATAAAAGGCTCCAAAGAGAATGCCACCAATAACCAAATGGAATTGTTGGCAGTCATAAAAGCACTAGAAGCACTAAAGGAGCCTTGCGAAGTAGAGTTGGTCAGCGACTCAAGCTATGTTGTAAAAGGCATCAATGAATGGCTTAAAAACTGGATAAAAAAAGATTTCAAAGGAGTAAAAAATCCCGAACTTTGGAAAAGGTATATAAAAGCTGCAATGCCACATAAAATAGTTGCGACCTGGGTCAGAGGACATAACGGACACAAAGAGAATGAAGAGTGTGATAAAATAGCAAGAGAGGAAGCGGGGAAGCTTGGAGACTAGTGATTCTTGATTTGTGATTGAAAAGTCATTTTGACTTTTCAATCTTTTGCTAATCACAAGTTACAAATCACGAATCACTAAACAAAAAAGGAGAAAAATTGGATACATTGGATGAGTTGCAAAAGTGCTTGGGGTATCGCTTTAATAACAAAGCTTTGATACTCGAGGCACTTACGCACAAAAGTTACAAAAAAGGCAAGAATAATGAAAGGTTGGAATTTTTGGGAGATGCGGTTTTAGACCTGGTAGTAGGCGAATACCTTTACCATAAGTTTCCAAATATAGACGAAGGTAAACTTTCTAAAATGAGAGCTTCTTTGGTAAATGAAGAGGGTTTTAAAAAACTCTCTCTAAAACTAAATCTGGGCAAATATCTTTTACTCTCTACTGCAGAAGAGCATAACAATGGAAGAGAAAAACCATCTTTGCTTTCCAATGCATTTGAAGCTTTAATGGGCGCAATATACCTCGAAGTCGGTCTTAATAAAGTTAAAGAGATAACTTACAGGCTACTTGAAGAGGTATATCCAAAAATTGACCTTGACAGTATATTTAAAGATTACAAAACAACTTTACAGGAATTCACCCAGGAACATTTTGGGGTGATACCGGAATATAAAATGGTAAGCTCTAAAGGACCTGACCATAAAAAAGAGTTTGAAATGGCACTGTTCATTGCAGATAAAGAGTTTGCAAGAGCAAGCGGAAAAAGCAAAAAAGCTGCTCATCAAAAAGTAGCACAAATTGCACTTGAAAAGTTTAAAAAGGATAAAACAGATGGGCTTTAACAGCTTCGGCAATATTTTTAGCATTACTACTTTCGGTGAATCCCACGGCAAAGCAGTAGGGTGTGTAGTTGACGGTATTCCTGCAGGCATTAAAATAGATGAAGAATTTATACAAAATGAGCTTGACAGAAGAAAACCGGGAAAAAGTAAGTATGAAACACCAAGAAAAGAAGATGATAGAGTAAATATTCTAAGTGGAGTGTTTGAAGGAATAAGTACAGGCACTCCTATAGCTCTTATGATTGAAAACAAATCCCAAAAGAGCAAAGATTATTCAAATATCAAAGATCTCTTTAGACCGGGTCATGCGGATATGACCTACCACTACAAATACGGTATAAGAGATTATAGAGGAGGAGGCAGAAGCAGCGCAAGAGAAACTGCTGCAAGAGTTGCCGCTTCGGCTATTGCGAAACTGCTTTTAAAAGAAGTCGGTATCGATGTAAGAAGCGGTATATATGCCATAGGTGATATAGAGGCAAAAGATATCGATTTTGAATATGCAAAACAGAGCATAATATATGCACTTGATAGAAATATTGAAAATGAGCAAAAAAGTGAGATAGAAAAAGCTAGAAATAATCATGACTCCATAGGAGGTGTAGCTCTTGTAAAGCTTTGCAATGTTCCAATAGGTCTGGGTGAGCCGATATATGAAAAATTTGATGCCTCTTTGGCAAATGCCATGATGAGCATCAATGGAGTAAAAGCTGTAGAGATAGGTGACGGTTTTAATTCGGCCAAACTATCAGGCAGTCAAAACAATGATGAGATAACTAAAAAAGGTTTTTTATCAAATCACAGTGGAGGAATACTAGGTGGCATTTCAAATGGGGATGATATAGTGCTAAAAGTCCACTTCAAACCAACTCCATCCATCTTTAAACCCCAAAAAACCATAGATGTAAACGGCAATGAAACCATATGTGAACTTAAAGGCAGACACGACCCTTGCATCGCTACAAGAGGTTCAGTCGTAGCTGAAGCTATGGCAGCACTGGTATGTGCTGATATGCTGCTTTTGAATATGACAAGAAGAGTTGAGAATATAAAAAAGGTATATGAAAGATGAAAATATTGGTAACCGGAACAGCGGGATTTATAGGAAGTCATCTTGTTTTGAAACTTCTGCAAAGAGATGATGAAATAGTAGGAATAGACAATATAAATGACTATTATGATCAAAGGGTAAAGTATGGAAGGCTCCAAAGAGCAGGTATCATCGAAAAGCTTGAAGAGGGAGAGGATATACCATACAATACACCCATAATCAGCAACAAATATACCAATTACAAATTTATCAAACTAAATCTGGAGGATAGAGATAACATTATAAAGCTGTTTGAAAAAGAAAAATTTGACAAAGTTATCAACCTTGCCGCTCAAGCGGGAGTAAGATACTCTCTTATAAATCCTCACGCTTACGTGGATAGTAATATAGTAGGTTTTGTCAATCTTTTGGAAGCCTGTAGGCATAATGATATAGAGCATTTTACTTATGCCAGCAGTTCAAGTGTGTATGGACTAAATGAAGTGCAGCCATTTTCAACTCATGATAATGTAGATCATCCCATTAGCCTTTATGCAGCAAGCAAAAAATCAAATGAACTTATGGCTCATACATATAGTCATCTTTACAAACTTCCTACAACGGGTTTACGATTTTTCACGGTTTACGGACCATGGGGTAGGCCCGATATGGCTTTGTATCTTTTTACAAAAGCAATTCTTGAAGATAAACCCATAGATGTATTTAATCATGGTAAAATGCAAAGAGATTTTACCTATATAGATGATATAGTTGAAGGAGTTATCAGGGTAAATGACAACCCTCCCAAGGGAAATCCTGCATGGAGCGGCAAACAGCCTGATCCCTCAAGCTCGAAAGCACCATATAAGATATACAATATCGGAAACAACAATCCGGTCAAACTTATGGATTTCATAGAAGCGATAGAGAAAAAACTGGGCAAAAAAGCAAAGAAAAATATGCTCCCTTTACAACCCGGAGATGTTCCTAGCACTTATGCAGATGTGAAAGATTTGGTAGAAGATTTGGGCTATAAACCCTCAACTTCTATTCAGGAAGGTATTGATAACTTTATAGATTGGTATTTAGATTTTTTTAAGGTAAAATAATGAAAGTAAAAATAGCAGTAATAGGGCTAGGGTATGTAGGTCTGCCTTTGGCACATGCATTCAGCAGCAAGTATAAAGTTGTAGGATTTGATATAGCTAACTGGCGAATAAATGAGTTAAAAAGTGGATATGACAGAACTCTTGAGCTAAGCAGTGAACAGGTAAAAGAGGCTATCTCCAACGGTATGGAATTTTCAAGTTCTATAAATGATATAAAAGATTGTAACATTTATATAGTTACGGTTCCCACTCCTATAGACAAATACAAAAGACCTGATCTTACTCCTTTGTTAAAGGCGAGTGAAAGCATAGGAAAAGTCCTAAAAAAAGATGATATAGTCATATACGAGTCAACAGTCTATCCGGGTGCTACAGAGGAAGAGTGTGTTCCTGTACTTGAAAAAATAAGCAAACTAAAATACAATCAAGACTTTTACTGCGGATACTCTCCGGAGAGGATAAACCCCGGAGACAAGGAACATACTGTTACAAAGATACTAAAAGTTACAAGCGGAAGCACTCCTCAAATCGGTAAAAAAGTAGATGAGCTTTATAAAAGTATCATAACCGCAGGAACTCATTTGGCTCCAAACATAAAAACTGCAGAAGCCGCAAAAGTAATAGAAAACTCCCAAAGAGATATCAATATAGCTTTTGTAAACGAGTTAGCCGTTATATTTAACAAGCTTGGTATCGATACAAACTCTGTGCTTGAAGCAGCCGGTACAAAATGGAACTTTTTAAAGTTTAA
>JALVWW010000050.1 GCA_027023175.1 Campylobacterales bacterium | reverse complement strand
GCATAAATATTATCATACTCCAACAAAAAGAAAAAGGTATAGATGCGAGGCAGATTTTCGAAATCCTATCCGTAGATAAGATGAGAAAATTTAACGAAGTCAGATATGCCTTTTTCTTTTTGCCCTTTGGGTGAGATGATTTTCACTCATCTTTGCTTGAAAATTGATTTGAAGTAGGATAAACTACTACTGCACCAATTTTCAAACAAATCTAAATGAAACTCATCTCATTGGAGTATGAAAATATTTATGCTTCATTACTTAACCCCTTTAGAGTCTTCTCAAAACTTCCTGCTATCTCTTTGGAAGCCTCTTTGATGTCTGTAGTAGTTACATCTATCCAGTGGATAAAAAGAGTATCATCTTGAACATCCATAGTGATCGTTCCAGGTGTTAAAGTGATAGAGTTTGCTAGTATCAATTTTTTATAATCTTGCTTAAGGTCTGTCTTTATGGCTACAATGCCTGGATTGATTGGGAGTTTGGGATCAATTACTCTTTTTGCTACATCAATATTTGCCAAAATCAACTCTTTTATAAAAATACAAAGATATTTAAAGTATGCGATAGGTCTTATACGAAAACTTTTATCGCCCTCATAATTTTTTGTATATAGTATCGCTATGATAACTGATACTAGTATGCCCGTCGTAACCTCTTGTATGTTTAGACTCATTGTAAGTGCTAACCAAATCACAAAAAGAAAAATACTCCAAAACACTACTCTTTTCATTTTAAATCCTTATTTATCGGCATATATAAAAAATTGTCTCCGTCATAATCCGCATGAATACAGATATTGTCAAGTTTAAGTGAACTAGGAGGACATACATCACAACATAATGCACACCAACAACACCTTCCATAATCAATCCTAGGGATACATCCGCTTGTATTTTTTGGATTGTACTCTTTATCCGGGTATACCATATCTATAGCTTCATTCATACAGACATCTTGACAATTGGCACATCCGACACAAGCAGACAAATCATTTACATGAAACCCTCTGTAACCTTTTGGTATCTCTTTTTTTACTTCAGGATATGTTATAGTTTTAGGGTGTTTTAAAAGAGTTCCTATTGCACTAAGCGGTGAAAAAACACCTTTTATATCTATTGCCATCTTTCCCTCCTATCTCTCTATCTCTGGCGGACAAATGCCAAGCGAGTTCATAGTCATAGCCACATCAGATAGTTCACTACCGACTAGTAAGTTTTCCAAGAGTGTATAAGCATGTATCAATGAAGGTCCTTTTACTTGCATTCGTCTTATTTTTTCACTTCCATCCCCTGCCATATAGTATGACATAGCACCTCTAGCACTCTCTGTTTGGACATAAGTATCATTTGCGGGGAGTTTAAAGCGTCTATGCTTTGGTAACTTTTGCATAATAGCACCATCTTTTGGCATTTGTTTGATGATTTGCCTTAAAATTCTAATGGATTGAACTATCTCATCTCGCCTTACTAACGCTCTAGCATATACATCACCGTCACTATAAATGGGTATATCAAACTCTAACTTATCATATACAAGGTAAGGCATATCAACTCTAACATCTCTTTTTATACCGCAACCTCTTGCAACTTGTCCTACATATCCATTTTTTAAAACTTCATCTTTGTTTACGACTGCCGCTCCTATGGCTCTTGATCTAAAAGTGGTATTGTCAAAAAAGGTGTTATTATAAACATTTATCCTTTTTTCATAATAATCCAAAAGTTCACTAAGTCTATCTAAAAACCCATCCGGCAACTCTCTTCTAACACCTCCGGGATATGCATACATATGATAAACTCTGCCGCCTGTGAGCTCTTCAAAGAGATCTAGCATATAGTCTCTGTCACATACTGACCACTGAGGTATAAGTCCTAGACCGATAGAACCTGCTTGACCGCCCATCCATAAAAAGAGGTTGGCTATCCTTGACATTTCAAGAACCATAGTTCTAATATATTTTGCTTTTTCGCTTATCTCTATACCGGCTAATTGCTCGACTGCTCTTGCATAATTCTCCTCATTTGGGTCGGGTTCCGGTACACAAATCCTGCAAACTATAGTAAAACCTTGTATGACTGTTCTTCTTTCGACAAGCTTTTCAAAACCTCTGTGAAGATAGCCCACATGAGTTCTAGCTTTTTGGATAGTTTCTCCTATCAGGTCAAGCTCTACACTCATATTGCCGGTGATGCCGGGATGTTGAGGTCCGTGGAAGATTTTTACTGTTTTATTGCTCATTTTTTACTTCCTCACTCTTTGCTTTTAAAGCTTCTTCTTTCTTTTTAGCTTCCTCTGCCTTTAATTTCGCAGCTTTTTTAGCCTCTCTTCTTTTTTTCATCTCCTCTTTTACATCAAGATTATCATCTCTTTGGTTTGGTCTAAAAGGATTCATTTTTTCAACATAAGCCAATGTGTCAAAATCTCTTCTAAGAGGCGGTATATCATCCCAGTACTCCAATGCAAAATCTATAAGTGAAGGGTGTGAAGGAAAATCAACTCCAAACATTTCATGCATCTCTCTCTCCATTATCTCAGCTTGTGGCCAAATTTTGTGCATAGTTATGAGCGATACATTTTCTCTATCTATAAAAGTTTGCACCATGAGGATATGATCCCTTATATCTGTTTGTAGGCAGTATGTAATGCAAAATTTTCCATCTTCTATATCATCTCTGCAGTTTAACGAATCAAGTGTGATATATCCATACTCATTATAAAGCTTTAGTAAAACAGTTTCAAGGTCTCTTATCTCTAATGTTATCTTGTATAGATAACTTTCTTTTTGCTCTACCTCAAACTCACTTAATTTCTCTATAATATTTTGCATTATCCCAAACCCCCGCCGTTGATATTGTACCAGTCAGTCTCATAAGATGGCAAGATATGCTCTCCTAAAACTCTTTTTTGGTTTGTTTTATAAAAGTCATAATTCTCTTCATATAACTCCCAACCACACTTTTGCCCCTCTTTTATCCTTTTTTGCAACTTTACAAAACCTTCTATGACTGATTCTGGACGAGGCATACAGCCTGTAACATATACATCTACCGGTAAAAAATCATCAAGTTTTTTTATAGTATTGTATGAATCCCAATACATTCCTCCATTTATCGGACAACTTCCTAAAGTTATGATATATTTTGGTTTTTGCATTTGCTCATAAGTTCTTATAACTCTTCTGAGAGTTTTGTATGCTAAATAGCCTGAAAGGATAATAACATCAGCTTGTCTGGGGGTTGCTACACCTACTATACCCATTCTTTCAGCATCATATCTACTTGTAAAAGTCGGGGGCATCTCTATGGCTCCGCAACCCGTACCGTAAGCAACCACAAAGATACTTCTACTTTCAAACCACTTTACTGCTTTTTCCATAATGGAGTGGGTATTGACCAAGCCACTCTCTTCAAGTTTGCATTTTAGTACTTTTTCATCACTATTGCTATGAAAACCTTCTACCATTTTATCTCTCCTAACCAAACCATACGACTCTTATAAGTCCTATAAGAGCTATAAAAGTTGGAATTGTCATCAAAAAATCAACCGCTTGTGAAACTTTGTATCTTCCATATACAACTCCTATAAAAATAAGAGTTACAAATATAGCAAAAGTTTTTACAACCAAATCCACCAAAGATGTAGCACCGCCTAAAAACAAGTCCACGACTAAAGTCAGTTTTGCAAAAGCAAAGAGTGAACCTTGACTCATTAGAAGTGCCAAAAATTTACCGCTAAATTCTGTTCTAGGACCTGAATATACCTCTTGTGGAGCACCGGGAATGTCAAAGGGTGACTGACCGAAAAAACCGACCATAGAAATCATAGCAGCAATAAATAAAAAAGGATGGGAGAGTATATTGTATCCGTGAATTTGCTGCTGCTGCATGATAGTATATATATCACTACTACCACTAGATAGTATGATGCCTATAACAGCTATATAAAAAGGAAGCTCTAGTCCTAATAGTCTTGTTAACCCTCTGACAACTCCCATTACTCCGAAAGGATTGCCACCTGTTCCAACCGCAAGAGCATTGCCAAGCGGTCCTAAAACCATCAAATAAAGTATGACAAATAGATTTATCTGGGATGTAAAACTTCTTAAAAAATCGCTGTCGGCAAACAGAGGAATACTTAAAAGTGTAAGTACTGAGCCGGTTGCCATGATAATAGGTCCCAGATAAAACATCCATCCAAAACTTAAGGTTTCATCT
>JALVWW010000049.1 GCA_027023175.1 Campylobacterales bacterium | reverse complement strand
AAGACTCTTAAAAGTGCCAAAGCGTTAGGTAGGTTGAGCATTATTTAAAAGTTGTTCCTCCATCGATGATAAGTGTTTGACCTGTTATCCAGTCAGCCTTTTCACTGCATAAAAAGAGGCATGCTCCGGCCAAATCTTTTGGCTCGCCCATTCTTCCTAGAGGCGAGAGTTCTACAACTTTCTTTTTTACCTCTTCATAATTGGTAAAAGCTTTTAGTGCATCGGTATCTATCGGACCTCCGCTTACGGCATTTACTCTTATACCCATACTTCCAAGCTCAGCTGCCGCATATCTCACCATAGCTTCGACTGCGGCTTTGTTTGTTCCGTGACCTGCATAATTTTCTATATATACAAGGTTTCCTGTACTGCTTATAGAGATGATACTGCCACCCCCGGCTTTTTCTATCCTTTTTGCAGCCTCTTGAGCTCCTACAACAAATGCTACTACGGTTGCTGTGTAGATATTGTTAAGCCCTCTAGGTTTTAGTCTCATAAATTTTCCATATCCTCCGACAACTGCACGACCGGAAATGATGGCATTTGATATAAAAAAGTTTATCTCATCAAAATCTTCATCAATTTGCTTGAAAACATCTTTATAAGTTTCAGGCTCCAAGATATTTAGCTGATAATACCTGGCTTTCACATGATAATTTTTCTCCAAATCCTCAGCAATTTTTCTTGCTTCCTCTTCATTAGAGTGGTATGTAAAAGCCACATTTGCTCCAGCCTCGGCAAATTCATAAACTATAGCTTTTCCTATACCTCTTGTTCCTCCACTTATTACTAATGTTTTTCCTTCTATGCTGCTTTGTACACTCAATTAAAATCCTTCTATATCAAATTCTGTCATCGCTTTTTCAATTTTTACCAGATTTTTGTTGCTTGGCATTGTCAAGGGCAGTCTGTATTCCAGCGTATCAATAAGTCCTGCTATATACATTGCCGCTTTTATGGGAATTGGGTTGCTCTCTATAAAGAGTACTTTGTTTAAGTTGTAAAGCTTGTCGTTTATCTCTTTTGCTTTTTCAAAGTTACCTTCTAGCGCACTGTGAACAAGTTCACTTTTTAGTTTTGGCAGTAGGTTTGCTGTAACTGAAATGATACCTTTTGCTCCGTTTGCAAGCATTGGATAGTCTATAGCGTCATCACCGCAAAAAAGACTAAGAGCCGGTCTTTGGCTAAGCAGTTCTATAGCTCTGTCAACTGAACCGGTTGCCTCTTTTATGGCAAAGATACCGGGAACATCATCAAAAAGTCTAAAAACTGTCTCAGGGAGTAAGTCCACACTTGTTCTTCCTGGAACATTATAAAGAACAAGAGGTATCTCGACGGCATTTGCTATAGTTTTATAGTGCTGATACAGACCCTCTTGAGTCGGCTTATTGTAGTATGGTGTAACAGATAGTATGCCGTCAGCACCTTGTAGTTCAGCAAATTTTGCCAAATCAACCGCTTCATGAGTAGCATTGCTTCCGGCACCTGCAAGTACTTTTACATTTGTATCCTTACATGTTGCGGCAGCTATCTCAATACATCTTTTATGCTCGGAATGAGAAAGAGTAGCACTCTCTCCGGTAGTTCCGACAGGCACCACTACATCTATACCGTTTTTTATCTGTCTTTTTATAAGTTTTTCATAAGCCACTTCATCTAGTTTTCCATCTTTAAATGGTGTTATGAGTGCAGTCATGGCACCTTGGAAATATTTCATTTTTCATCCTTTAAGATTATTGAAGTTAAATTTTTTGTATCAAAGTATTTGTTTGCAACACTTTTTATGGTATCGAGTGTCAATGCATTGATATTTTTCTCATAATCAAGCAGAGGTTTTATATCTCCTCTTGCAAGATAACTGCCGTAAAGGTTTGCTACACTTGAAGAGCTCTCTAGTGAATAAATAAAGTCTGCTTTTGTGTTGGTTTTTATCTTTTCAAGCTCTTTTTTTGTAACTTTTCCCTCTTTTATCTTCCCAAGCTCTTTTAATATCTCTTTTTTTATACTCTCGCCTTTGACTCCGGGATTACAGACTGCTATAATGATAAAAAGTCCGGGGTATCTGTCTTCCATGTTGTATGCAAAGATTTGATTTGCCAATCTTTTTTTATCTACAAGATTTTTTACAAGCCTGCTACTTTTTCCTCTGCTTAGAAGTTCTCCGATAGCTGACAGCGCAACCTGGTCTTTGTTTTTAAAATCAGGTATATGATAGGCAAGAGCTACCATTTCAACCTGAGTTTTTTTATGTACTATGATATTTTTTTCACCGTCTTGAGGAGGTTCAACTTGATGAGACCTTTGAATTTTGCCGCTATTTTTAATATTGTTAAAATATTTTTCACTCTCTTTAAAAACTTCATTAGGATCAATATCACCGGCTACTACGATGATGGCATTTTTTGGTTGATAGTACATCTTGTGAAATGCTTTGATATCGTTGATGCTCCAATTTTTTATATCATCTATAAAGCCTATGGGCGTCCAGTGATATGAGTTGTAAAGATAGGCATTGTTAAAAAGTCTAAAGTAGAGATAACCCATAGGAGAGTTGTCCGTTCTCCAGTACCTCTCTTCTAAGACAACTTTTCTTTCTGTTTGAAACTCTTCATCTTTTAGGTTTAGATTTGCCATAAGCTCGGCAAAAAGTTTTAAAGATTTGGGCAGATTTTTAGAACTGCTTTTTATAAAATAGTGAGTAAAATCAAATCCTGTAGAAGCATTGTTCACTCCGCCGTAACCTTTGACAATTTTATCAAACTCTCCAGCTTTTAAATGTTTGGTTGATTTGAAATTCATGTGTTCTAGCATATGTGCGATACCGCTTTTGCCCATTATCTCATCACCGCTTCCGACTTTATAGTATATATCGGTAGTTATGACATTTGAGCCTCTGTTTATAGGTATGGCAACTATTTCAAGTCCGTTTTTCAATATTTTTGTATAATATTTCGGTAGGGTATTTCCCATCAAAACTCCTGTAATTAGTATAGTAAATAGTAAAATTTTTTTGATCATTTTTTCTCCAAATCAGCCCCCATGGCTTCACTGATATGACTAAAGCCATCTTGTTTTAAAAGTTTTATGATATCTTTGTTTATATCTTCTATCACTTTTGGTCCCTGAAAAATAAAAGAGCTGTAAATTTGTACCAAATTGGCTCCGGCTTTTATCCTTTTGTAAGCCTCATCGGCTGAGGATATTCCGCCTACACTTATAAGAGTAATTTTACCAAATAGTTCTTGTGAAAGGCTTTTGAAAAAGTTATAACTCTTCTGCTTTAAAACTTCTCCACTTATTCCCCCGAAATCTTTTGCATTTGGAAGTAAAGAGTAGTCTATAGTGGTGTTTGTAGCAATGATACCTTTTGCTCCGTGATTTAAAGCTGTATTTGAAACGGACAAGGCTTGCTCCAGGCTCATATCCGGAGCAATCTTTAAAAATATCGGTTTTGTTGTCTTTTTTAAAGCCAAATCAAACAGAGTTTTTATAAAATCCTCATTTTGCAAATCTCTCAAACCTTTTGTATTGGGTGAAGAGATATTGATGACCAAATAATCAGCCAAATCTTTAAACCTGTTAATCAAAACAGCATAATCATCTATAGCATTTTTTAAAGGTGTTACTTTGTTTTTTCCTATATTTGCACCAAGAGGGATGGTATAGGGATAGAGCCTGGAAACCCTTTTTGATATAGTTTCCATCCCCTCATTGTTAAAGCCCATAGCATTTTGCAAAGAGTTGAACTCGGGATATCTAAAAAGCCTTGGTTTTGGGTTGCCGCTTTGTGGTTTTGGAGTGAGTGTGCCATACTCTATATGACCAAAGCCCAAAGCACTTAAAGTTTTTATCATGGTAGCATTTTTATCAAATCCCGCAGCAAGTCCTACAGGGTTTAAAAAATCCATGCCTTCTATATTTTGTCTTATACTTTCATCTGTTATAAAATGTTTTTTTGCATAGTATGAAAGCAAAGACGGGCATATAAAAGAGGCATATCTAAAAGCAAATTCTGCAATATTGTGTGCACTCTCAGGCTGAAATTTAAACAATATATTTTTTACAGTTTGATAGTCAATCATCAAAAACCTTGTAGTTATAGTGAAAAATATTATACAAAAAACTCCCTTAAGTATTGGTATAATGCTTCAAATAGTGTATAATCATATTTTAAAGGGTACCTCTAATAATAGGTAATACTCACAATGGACTTTGCAGATATAAGATTGTGCAAGAGATTTATGAGTCTTTTGGCATTGCTAAGAT
>JALVWW010000048.1 GCA_027023175.1 Campylobacterales bacterium | reverse complement strand
ATATTTGCAACTTTCAAACAATCTTCTACAACTATTGGATAATCTTTTTTTACATTTTCTATGAGTTTGCTAACCTCCTGGCGGGAGAGCAACTCTTCGGCGTATTTTTTGATAAGCTCACTCATGTGAGTTGATATAACAGTAGCCGGATCTATGACAGTATATCCTTTCATGATGGCTTCATCTTTCATATCAGCTTCTATCCAGATAGCCTCAAGTCCAAATGCAGGTTCTTTTGTAGGAATTCCCACTATTTCATCTGTTGCAAGTCCACTGTCCATGGCCAAAAATTTATCTGCATAAATTTCACCTTTTCCAATGGAAACACCTTTTAAAAGTATTTCGTACTCATTGGGCTGAAGGTGGAGGTTGTCTCTAATCCTTACCTGAGGTATCAAAAAGCCATAATCAGTTGCAATCTTTTTTCTCATATTTTTTATCCTGGAGAGTATATCTCCCCCTTGAGCAGGGTCGGCAAGCTTTACAAGCTGATATCCAAGGTCAAGTTCCAAAATCTCCTGTTTTAGTATATCTTCGAGATTTTGCTCTTCTATTTTTCTCTCTTCTTCAGGTGTCAAAACAGGCTCTGCCTCACTCTCTTGAGATTCACCCTCTTTTTTGACAAACTCTTTTCCAAGATGACCGTCTTTGCTCATTTTGATAAGATATCCTAAAGCCAAAAAGAGTGCCCCCACAAAAAGAAGTGAAAAAGTCGGCAAGCCGGGTACTAGAGCAAACATAATAAGGATAAAACCAACTATAAAGAGTGTTTTTTGTTCATTTACGAGTTGATTGATAATACCTTCGGCAAAATTTTCAGTTGACCCGCTTGAACGGGTTATGATGATACCTGTAGCGGTAGATACAATGAGTGCTGGAATTTGCGAAACCAAACCGTCACCAATGGTTAGTATGGTAAATGTTTTTGCACTGTCAGCCAAACTCATATCATATTGAAACATACCTATCAAAAAGCCACCTATGATATTTATGATGGTTATGATGATACCCGCAATGGCATCACCTTTTACAAATTTACTAGAACCATCCATCGCTCCATAAAAATTTGCTTCTCCTATGATAGCCTCTCTTCTTTGTCTTGCTGTCTTTTCATCGATAAGCCCCGCATTTAAGTCCGCATCTATAGCCATCTGTTTTCCGGGCATCGCATCTAGGGTAAATCTTGCAGCAACTTCGGCAACCCTGGTAGAGCCTTTTGTGATAACGATAAAATTGATAAGAACAAGTATAGTAAAGACAATGATACCTATGACATAGTTGCCTCCTACCACAAACTGACCAAAACTGTCTATGATACTACTTACTGCTGAAGGTCCTTCATAACCTTTGCTAAGTATCATCCTTGTAGTTGCTATATTTAAAGAGAGTCTGTAAAGTGTTATGATGAGTATAAGAGTTGGAAATGTCGTCAGGTCAGTCGGTTTTGGAACATAAAGTGAGATAAGAAGTATTAAAACTGAAACTGATATGGAAATAGTTAGAAAAAAGTCCAACATATAGCTTGGGAGCGGCACAATGATGATAGCAAGTATAGCGATAATAAGTGCTACTATAGTCAAATCTTTGGATCTGACTATAAAATCTATATATGGAGCTAAAAACCCTAAAAATCTTCTCTTTTTTGAAGGCATTTACATTATATCTTTTAGTGAAATTTCCGATAGAAAAAGATCTATTTTCATCTGAAGTCTATTTAAAAACGGCCAAATCAGACAAATATCAGCTTTATTGCTTTTGCATTTGCTTTGGGATGGTGAACACTCAAAAACTGTAGGAGCTTTTTTTTCGGCAAACTCTATGACTTCAAGTACGGATATATCTTCAGGTTTTTTTGAAAGCTTGAAGCCGCCTTTTGCACCTTTATATGAAATAAGTATATCATTTCTTGCTAAGCTTTGGAGAATTTTTGCTAAAAAACTTTTTGAAATATTGAGCTTTTTTGAAAGTGTATCTACATCAACCGCATCATCTTCTTTGGAAATGACTATAAGTGATAAAAGGGCATATTCACTAGCCTTGGTCAATAACATAAAACTCCTTGTAGCTTGTAACTTATAATTTTAATTTATTTAAATTAGGAGTAATATTGTACTAAATATATTCTAATCTTTATATTAATTTATGTTTTTTTTTGTATAATTCCATTCCAATTAAATTTGAAACATTGTTTTGAGTTTAAAATATACCAATCAGGAGGTCATTATGGCTTTGGATTCGGCGAAAAAGATGGAAATCATCAAAGAATTTGCCAGAAAAGAGGGAGATACAGGTTCTACTGAAGTTCAAATCGCACTTTTAAGCGAGAGAATAAAGTACTTGACTGAACATTTGAAGACAAATAAAAAAGATCACAGCTCAAGACTCGGTCTTTTGAAACTTGTCGGACAAAGAAAAAGGCTCTTAAGATATCTTAAGAAAAAAGATTTTGATACTTACACAAAAGTTATAACCGCATTATCCATAAGAGATAAATAGGGTAGAGAAGGTGGTAAGGTGGTAAGGTGGTAAGGTGGCAAGCAAAGCTATACACCTAACACCTAACACCCAACACCTCAATCCTAAATCCTAAATCCTCCCTACGCTTTTTCGTATAAAAAACTCACAATTTTACACACTTTATAAGAATAATTAATCCAAAAGTATAATATTTAAGTTTAAATATATAATTTTTTTCCTATAATATACAACATATCGTATATATAAACAGGTATAAGAATAAAAAGTAGTAACTATTTCATATTTTGTCAGATACCTGAGGAGTTATATACATAAAAATCCGGTGAAACATGGTGTTAAATGGAAATAAACGATATTTTTAATCTTTTGCACAATGCTATAGAAGCTCAAAATTTCGGTAAAAAAATTTCTCAAAAAGAGATGGCTAAAAGATTGGGGGTTTCTATGAGAACATATCAGGACTGGAGACTTGGCAACTCAAAACCGCAAGCAGTTCTTGCAGTATTTAAGCTTTTAAGTTCCTTGGATGATGATGAAGTTTTAAGAGTAGTAAAAAGAGTAAAAAAAGAGATAGGGTGATTTTATGGCAGTAACTTTAAGCGAACAGGAAAAACAGGCACTTGGTGATATATTTATCTCAATAGGGCAGAAAAAGAGTTTTTTTCATAAAATTACCTTTACAATAAAAAAGATGTTAACTTATATCTCTCAATTTAAAAGAGAGTATAAAAGAGTAAAAAAGTAAACTCAAAGTAATCCCGTAAAGCCAGCTATAGCTTAAATATTCCACTATAATACCTCCCGGAACTGAAAAAAAGATACCGATAGAAACTATATTTGTTTGAAGAGCCACATAAACAGGTCTTTTCTCTTCAGGTGCTAAAATGAGTATAAGATTGCCAAAAGCAAGTCTAAGTCCATCGGTAGCAACTCCAAAAAAGAAAAATATAACATAATAGGCATATATATCTTTGGTAGATACCCATGCAAGGGTTATAATACACAGTAATAGCATAGTTGAGATATTGACTATGATTCTGTTTTTGCCGTTTGAAGAGAGCTTGCCCCATACAAAATTGCTAAGCATTGCCCCACCCATCTGTATAGATATAAAAAGTCCTATATCAGTTCCGCTAAGAGCAATGTACTTTTTTGCCTGCAATATTATAAAAGGAAGAGATATCATATATGAATAGGAAAAAAGGTATGAAAGTATCTGTGTTTTTAAATGGTGATCATTTTTCAATATTTTTGAAGCATTTTTCAAAAATTCTTTGAAACTGGACTCTTTTTTGGAAATATTCTCTTTTTTGGGCTCTTCTACTTTTGAAAATACATAAAAACCGACTCCCATAAAAAGCGCACTTATGATGAAAAGATATCCATAACTTTTTGGAGCTTTAAAATGATTTAGCACCCATCCGGCAGCTGCACCGCTTAGGATGGAGCCAAGACCGGTAAAAAATTGTCTGTATGCCATAGAGTATCCGCGATATTTGTGAGAAAACATTTTTGCGAGCAGTTCTCTAAGGTATATGGCGCCGAAACCCGCTGAAAAACTGAAGAAAAAAAGTCCTAAACCTATAAAAAAAAGTGTCAGACTTTTATATTTGTCACCTAAAACAAGTATAATAAAACCTATGCTGAACCAGGATAAAAATCTTACTAAAAAAACTCTCTTCATAAAAGGCAATACACGAGAAAAGCTTTGTGCATAAAAAGCGGCAAACATTTGCACAAGTATTGCTCCGCCTCTTAAAAGTGAAACAAAAAATCCTACCAATACAGAACT
>JALVWW010000047.1 GCA_027023175.1 Campylobacterales bacterium | reverse complement strand
CCATAAGCTTGTCAACAAAAGCATTCTCATGACAGCGTGGATGCAAGTACTTGGAGGGGTGTTTGCCGGACTTGCCATCGCTTTTTGGTGGTTTAGAAGAAAGCGAAGATAGAATTGATGGGGAGCGTGAGGAGTAGTATCATTTAAATGTTTTCAAAATTAAGTTTAAAATTTTTACAAAAAGAAAATAAAGTACTCTTTGCAAACTTTATTTCACTTATTTTTCTGCAAGGGATCAATTATATCGTTCCTCTCATAACATTACCATATTTAGTAAGAGTTTTAGGAGTTGAAAATTTTGGACTTTTATCGTTTGCAGCAGCTGTTGTTTTTTATTTTAATGTAGTTGTAGAGTATGGATTTAATCTCAGTGCTACACGAGAAATTTCAATTCATAAAGAAGATAAGGCTAAAATAGATGATATAGTAAGTACAGTTTTTACGACAAAGATATATCTGTTTATATTAAGCTCTTTGATTTTTTTCGCAATCGTTTTTTTGGTTGGTAAATTTAATCAAAATGCTCTTCTATATTGTTTAATGTTTGGGACGGTTTTTGGGCAAATGCTGTTTCCCCAGTGGTTTTTTCAAGGTCTTGAAAAGATGCAATATATTACATATCTCAATCTTATTTCAAAAAGTGTATACACTGTAGGTATTTTTCTTTTTGTACATGCAGAAAAAGATGTATGGTTGGTGCCATTATTGAATGTTTCGTCAATGCTATTTGTTGGAATGATTTCTCTTATGCTTTTATTGTTTAAGTATAAGATAAAATTGAGTCTATGTAATATTGAGTGTGTTATCCATGAACTTAAAAGTGGATGGCATATTTTTTCTGCTCAGATATTTACATTGGTTTATACCAATTCTATTATTGTCATTTTAGGCTTTTTCAGCAATACAACGCTTGTTGGATATTATGCTATTGCTGATAGGGTAGTAAAAATAGTGGCTTCTGTTTTTGGGCCGTTTCAGGGTGCATTTTATCCCTATATTAATAAAATAATTGTGAATTCTAAAAAAGAAGCGATACAAAAATTACGGCATATCACTTATTATGCCATTTGGGTGATGGGGTTTGTTTCTATCATTATCTTTTTTCTATCCAAATATATAGTTTTCCTTATAGCAGGTGAATACATAACGGAGTCTCAAAAAATATTGGAAATTTTAGCGCCTCTCCCTCTTATTTTGACACTTGCAAAAATTCTTTCGTTTAACTATATTATCTCTTTTGGGTATAAAGAGTTTTTACCGAAAATTTATCTTGTGACGGGAATAATAAGTATTATAAGTTTTTTTATTGTAGTGCCAATTTATCAGGCAATTGGAATGGCTTACTGTGTGTTGTTGAGTGAAATTTTTGCCACGGCTTATATGTATAGAGTCGTTAAAACGAGGATTATAGATGGAAAGTAGTTTGGTATCTATTGCTATGGCAACATACAACGGAGAACGATTTCTTGAAAAACAGATGGCGTCGATACTCGATCAAACATATAAGAATATAGAGGTTGTTGTATGTGATGATGTTTCAACCGATGACACAGTTGCTATACTCAAAGCGTTTGCTAAAAAAGATAAAAGAGTGAGGTTGGTTGAGAATAAAAAGAATCTTGGATATGTAAAAAATTTTGAAAAAACGATTTCTTTATGCAAGGGTGAATATATAGCTTTATCAGATCAAGATGATATTTGGATGGAAGATAAAATAGCGATACTAATACAAGAGATAGGAGAGGCTAGTTTGATTCATTCTGATGCTTACTTGATAGACGAAGAAGGAAATATTTTTAGCCAAAGCTATTCTCAATACGAGAAGAAATATCTTTACCCAAAAAATATTATTGAATTAATATTTAATCCTGTAGTTACAGGGTGCAGTGCTTTATTTACGCAAGAATTGGGGCAGAGTATACTTCCGTTTTGTAAAGATATATATGTACATGACCTTTGGATATCAATGATTGCCTATAAAATGCAGGGTATAAAGTATTGTGACAAGCCATTGATACAATATAGGCAGCACAAAAACAATCAAATTGGCTTGAGTGACGGTTTTGTGCATAGATATGATCGTTGTTATGAAACAAAGCTGTTTTTTAAAAAGCAAAAAAGTAAATTTGTGTGTTTATTTTCCGATAGAGTGAGATTGGATAAAGACGAGTATAGGCTTGCACAGAAAATGCAGAAGTTTTTCTTTTATTTTGAGCAAGCAAATTTATTGGGGTTTATATATTTTTTTCAAGCAATGCAAGTTGTTGATAAAAAGAGTAATTTTTTTCAAAAAAGCCAAAAGTTTTTAAAATATTTTATAAAAAGTTTTTTTTGTAAAAAGAGAGAAAATGCGAGTCTGTAGTGTTATCGTGACTTATCAAGATAGGTTTCATATGCTAAAGGAGGTTATTGATGCGTGTTTTGAAGAGGGAGTTGACAAGGTTGTAGTCATAGATAATGCCTCCTTGGAACATTCAAAAACGAAATTAAAGCAGTGTGAAAAAGAGAATAATAAGTTAGATGTAATTTATTTAGAGGAGAATAAAGGTTCAGCAGGAGGTTATAAAAGAGGACTCCAAAAGGCATATGACGAAAATGAGTGTGAGTATATATGGCTTTTGGATGACGACAATAAACCACTTCCCGGTGCACTGGAACGTTTAAAAAACTTTTATAGTGGTATAAAAGAGATAAGGAATAAACAAGAGAGTCTTGCATTACTCGCCAATAGAATAGATAAACAAATAATAGAAAAAAAATTGTATAAAGCACCTTTAAAAAACGCTTTTTTAGGATTTGATTTATTTCATAGATTTATAAAAAAAGAAAAAGATGAAACACAGAAGATAGAAGTAGCACCTTACGGAGGTTTATTTTTTCACAAAAGCCTACTAAAAACTGTTGGATATCCAAGAGAAGATTTTTTTGTTTATGTAGATGATTATGAATGGAGTTATAAGATACCTTTGATCTGCTTTGTACAAGACAGCCGTATAAAGGATATGGAAAAAACGAATATTACGCTAAAATCGGGGGTAAAACACTATCTCGATAAAAATGAATTTGTTTTATATTATGGTGTGAGAAATAGAATCTTATGGGAAAAAGAGGTATTTGTAATGAATCCTATTCTTTATAAAATTAATAAAATCATCTATATTTCAATCCTTGTAGGCATGAATATGTTTCATCCTAAATTAAAAATATTTCTTAAAGCCATAAAAGATGCAAAATAGAATATATATATTGCATGAATATGGGGAGAAGAATCATTATGAGGCATTACAAAAGCTTTTAGAAGGGTATAATATAAAGCTTGAGTTTTTTGAATTTGCTTGTATTAAAGGGATTATAAAAGAGTTGCTTCATTGTAACTGGAGAAAAGCGAAAAAAGAATTATACAATTGCCAGTTTCTTCTGAATCTTTTTTTTACAGAGCGAAAAAAAATTATTCTAGGAATTGCCCCTTTTGATTATAGGTTAATAATACTACAAAAATTTTTAGCCAAACATAAAGTATTTTATCATACATCCTGGCCATACTGGGATGAAACTTTTTATCCCAAAAAGCGCTTTGTAAATGCATATGTTAAAAAACAATGGAAAAGTTTTTTAAATGATAAAGTAGAAGCTATTTTTTGTGTAACACAGAGTACAAAAAATAATATTGCACATTATTTGGAAAAAGGTAAAGAGATTTTTGTTGTATATCATGCATATGACGAGGAAATATTTTTTGATCAAAATTTAAAAAAAGAGATTGATTTTTTGTATGCTGGTAGATTGGTGAAAGAGAAGGGTATAGAGGAGTTGCTTGAGATATTTGCAAAAAGGGAAGAAACTTTGTTAATTGTTGGCGAGGGGGCTTTAGAAAAGAAAGTACGACGATATGCAAAAAAATACGATAATATTAGTTATTTACCTAAGCAAACGAAAAAAGAGTTGGCAAAACTTTATAATAAAAGTAGATTCTTTCTTCTCAATTCTCAAAAAACAGCGTTTTGGGAAGAACTTTTTGGGATGGTGCTTATCGAATCAATGGCATGTGGAAGTATTCCTATAGCAACAAACCATACAGGTCCCCAGGAGATATTGAATAATGGTATATATGGCATACTTTATAATGAGGGAGAACTTGAAACACTACTAGGAAGTGTAGAGATACAAAAAAAAGAGTTTCAAGTAATAAAAAAAGCGAAAGAATTTACTTTGGAAAATATAAAAAAAAGATGGATAAGGATTTTGGATGAGTGAACCGAAAGTTTATATATCGGTTTTGAATTACAATACGTTTGAAGAGACGATAGCA
>JALVWW010000046.1 GCA_027023175.1 Campylobacterales bacterium | reverse complement strand
TGGATGCAAAATGTCTCAAAAGTCTTTGGTGTGGTAATGTTGGGGGTTGCTATCTATCTTTTATCAAGAGTTATCCCTGATATGCTTACTATGCTTCTGTGGGCATTTTTGCTGATAGGTTCAGCCGTGTATCTCGGGGCTTTGGAGCCGTTAAAAGAGGGGATGAACGGTATAGCAAAAATGTTAAAAGTTATAGGTATATTGTTTTTGATATATGGCATTATGCTTTTTGTAGGAGCATTTTTAGGTGGTACAAATCCTTTAAATCCTTTAGAAAAGCTTAAATCTGCCTCTTATACTAGAGTAAGCCAAGATATAAAAAACAGTTTTACGGTAGTTAAAAACCAAAAAGAGCTTGATAATATAATAAATACTTCAACAAAACCTATTATGGTTGATTTTTCAGCTAAATGGTGTGCAAGTTGTAAAGAGCTTGAGGAGATAACCTTTAAAGACCCAAGAGTTATAAATATATTAAAAAACTTTACTCTTGTTAGGGTAGATGTTACAGACAACACCAAAGAACAAAAAGCTATGATGAAAAAGTACGGTGTATTTGGACCTCCTGTTATACTCTTTTTTGATAAAAACCATAACCTTTTAAAAGATAAAAAGATTGTCGGATATATAAAAGCTGATGAGTTTATAAAAATAACAAGTAGGATTTAGGATAAAATTTTCCAATCACTAATCACGAATCACAAATCACTATTTTTAAGTTTATTTTTAGTATAATGACATAAAAATATTTAGGGATTTTTATGCTTGTAAAAAATGCAAATATTTTAAGCGAGAGTGGAGTTTTTAAGGCTGATGTTCGGATTGAAAATGGTATCATAGATAAGATAGCTAAAAATATTGAGTTAAGAAATAATGAAAAAATTATAGATGCAAAAGGCAAATATCTTCTTCCTAAGCTTATAGATACCAATGTTAGGCTTTTTGATGATACTTTAAGCAAAAAAAATCTTGAGAGATTATATAATAGAGCAAAAGCCGGGGGTGTAGATAGCTTTGTTTTGATAGATGACTTTACTCCCAAGGTCGAAAATGCTACTCATCTTGAGCTCTTGAGCTCTAAAGTTGTATCAAACAAAGATGTCAATATCATACTCTCTGCAAACTCCTTAAATAAGGAAAATAGACTTAACAATATAGCTACTTTTTTAAAAAATGGAGCAAAAGTTATATATACCAGGTCTGACATAAACGGCAATACATTAGTTAGGGTTATGCAGTATGCCAATATGAAAAAAGTACCTCTTTTTTGTTTTGCACTTGATGATGATATAAAAAATAGGGGGGTCGTGAATGAGGGAGAGGTTTCCTTTAAGCTCGGGCTTCCGGGTATCTCAAAAATTTCTCAAATAAGTGAAGTATCCAAGATGGTGGAACTTGCTACTTTTTTTGATGTCAAGATTTTATTTCAGGGACTTTTTACATCAAAATCTTTACATATTTTGAAAGCTGTAAAAAAGAGTAATAAAAAAGTATATACTGAAGTTTCATTGCATAATTTATTACTTAATGATGAGGAGTGTAGCGAATACAATACTCGTGCAAAGCTTATTTCGCCTCTGCAAGAAGATGAAGAAAAAGAGAGATTGATAAAGTATTTAAAAGAGGGTGTTATAGATGTTATTAGCTCATCTCACTCACCTAAGTCATATATATATAAGGATGTTGCTTTTGAAGAGGCTAAGGATGGTGTGGATGCACTCTCTTTGACTTTAAAACTTGGATATACTTATCTTGTAAAAAGAGGTATTATCTCATTTTATCAATTTATCAATATGGTATCAAAAAATCCTGCCAATATTTTATCTTTAGAGAAAAAAGGAGAGGTAAGAGAGGGATATAGCGGGGATTTGATACTTTTTGATCCTGATGTATCACAAAAGATAGATGATGAGTTGTCACTTTACTATGATAAAGAGATATGTGGCTCAATAGAAGAGATTAAGGAAAAGTAAAATGGAAAAGTTTTTACAAAAAGCAAAAGAGGCAAGTAGGGTTATAGCTACACTTTCTCCAAAAAGAAAAAGTGATATTTTGATGCAAATGGCTGAAAAACTAGAAAAGTATTATAAAGATATAGTGAAGGCAAATAAAGAGGATATGTCTCTTGGAAGAAAATTTGATCTTACCCCAGCACTTTTAGATAGACTCTTTTTGGATAAGGAGAGAGTTTTTAAGATGGCAGACTCTTTAAGAGAGATAGCTATCCTAAAAGAACCAGTAGGTAGAGTGCTTGAAGGATGGATAAATAAAGACAATCTCCGCATAGAAAAAGTAAGTGTGCCCATAGGAGTGATAGGTATCATTTACGAGAGTCGTCCAAATGTTACAAGTGATACCGCGGCACTTTGCTTTAAAAGTGGAAACGGATGTATTTTGAAGGGTGGGAAAGAGGCAATGAAAAGCAATGTAGCTATCGCCTCTATACTCTCATCCGTTTTAGAAGAGAATAATTTACCCAAAGAGGCTATTACTCTGCTACCAGATTATTCAAGAGAGGGTGTGAGTAAGCTTATAAAGATGGATAAATATGTAGATCTTATCATCCCAAGAGGAGGAGAAAAGCTTATAAGATATATATCTCAAAACTCCATAGTGCCTGTAATAAAGCATGACAAAGGACTTTGTCATACTTATATACATGAAAAAGCTGATATAAAAAAAGCTATCTCTATTTCAGTAAATGCAAAAGTGCAAAGACCTGGAGTTTGCAATGCTCTGGAGACATTGCTTGTTGATAAAACTGTAGCACAAACCATTCTTCCAATACTAAAAGAGGAGTTTGATAAACACTCTACACTTTTGAAAGGGTGTGAAGAAACCCTTAAAATTATAGATATTCAAAAAGCAACTGAGGATGACTGGGACAAAGAGTATCTTGAAAATATCCTTAGTATTAAAGTGGTATCCGATCTTGAAGAAGCGATAACTCATATCCAAAGATACAGCTCTTTCCATTCAGATGCCATAGTTACTGAAGATTATAGTGTGGCTGAAGAGTTTTTAAACAGGATTGATTCATCTTGTGTGTATGTAAATGCTAGTACTAGATTTACCGATGGCGGAGAGTTTGGCTTTGGTGCAGAAGTAGGTATAAGTACTAGTAAACTTCATTCCCGAGGTCCTATGGGGATCAATGATCTTACTACTTATAAGTATAAGATATATGGGGATGGGCAGGTGAGAGAGTAGTTAAAAATAAAAAATGAAAAATGAAAAATTGAGTGGCGAAGTTTTACTTGAGATAGAAGATCTTACTTTTGGGTATGATAAGAGCAAACCTCTTTTTAAGGATTTTAACCTTACTCTTAAGAGGGGGGAGGTTGTATCTATCGTTGGGAGAAGTGGGGTTGGCAAAAGTACCCTTTTTTCTTTGATATGTGGTGAAGTAAAGCCTCAAAAAGGGAGAATAAAAGTAAAAAAAGTTTCTCAAATATTTCAAGACCCTTACTCATCTTTTCATCCCTCATATCCTATAATCAATCAGATAAAAGATGTTGCGAATACTAAAGGAATAGAAAAATTTCTTGAAGAGTTAGACTTGGATAGAGGGTTTTTGGATAAGCTACCACATGAATTAAGTGGAGGACAGTTACAAAGATGTAGTATTTTAAGAGTACTTTTAATGAAAAGTGATATAATTCTAGCCGATGAACCAACTTCGGCACTTGATAATATCGTGCAGCTTGACACTATGAAACTTCTTTTAAAATTTTTGAATGATGTTGGTATATTGATGATCACCCACGATATGGATTTGGCTAAATGGTGTAGTGATAAGATAATAAGACTGGGAGAGTAAAATGGGAGTTTTCAGCAGAGTTTTAGGTATAATAGTTTTAGTTTTTGTAGCATTTCAATTTATTCCTTACGGTAAAGAGAAAACAAATCCAAAAGCAGATAAAGCACTTGAGATAAAAGCCCCTGAAAATGTCATGAAACTATTTAAAAGATCTTGTTATGATTGTCATTCAAATGAAACAAAGTGGCCATGGTGGAGCTATGTAGCACCGGCTTCTTGGAGTATATATGATGATGTTATCAATGGTAGAAAGACACTAAACTTTAGCACTTGGAAAAATTATACATTAAAAAAACAGCAAAAATTAAAAAAAGAGATATATAGAACTGTTGCAGGCCCAATGCCTCTACCACAATATATCTGGCTACATAAAAATGCAAAGCTTACAGGTAATGAGATAAGAACCATAAGAGATTGGGCAAGTGATGGAAAAGGCTTTATAAAAACTAATGTTAGGTGATTAGTGATTAGTTTGGCGGATTATAATCCTTCCAGGATTGTAGTGTATAGTTCGGTTATCTCTTTATCGTCCAGTAATATTGAGTTTTTTTCTTTAAAAAGGTGATTTATCTTTTTTATGTCAAAACCCCTTTTAGGTATGCAGTTTTTACATGCAGGAAGAAATCCTCTT
>JALVWW010000045.1 GCA_027023175.1 Campylobacterales bacterium | reverse complement strand
AAGAGTTGATTCAAGATATATTTTATGAAGCAGTGCATAAATACTCTATGAAATTTGATGAAAAAGAGTTGGAAGTTTTTGAAAATGCTTTGAAGTTGGCAGAATTAAACACAAAAGCATCTTTTTTGCTAAATCTAATGCTGACAACTATCATAGACAGGAAGGAAAAAAGAGGCAAAGATGATAGGATTGATAGGGTGGTAAGGTGATAAGGAACGAAGAAAAATGAAAATCATAAAACTATCAAACAGGCTTGATAAAGAAAAAATATTTGAAAAAATAGGCTCTACCAAAGAGGGAAACCGGATACTGAAAGATAAAATGGAGTTAAATTTTTTGTATCTAAAAGGCGTAAAAAATCCGGCAGCTTTGATACTCAAGCAGGATGCTCTTTCTGTGGGAGCTGATTTGGTAGTACACAAAGATACTATTCTTTGCAAAAAAACAACTTCTGATGCTTTGCTTATAGCGACAAATACTCAACTAAAAAAACTTTCAAAAAAAGAGATACTTCAGCCTTTCGGACTAAAAGGGTTTTCAAAAGAGATTTTAAAATATTTAAATGCCCCAAAAAAAGAAAAAGTACAACTTATGGGTGTTGTAAATGCCAATGAAGACAGCTTTTTTGATGGAAGCAGGTTTAAAGGAAGTGAAGCTGTAAAATATATAAAAAAAATGATAAAAGATGGTGCTGATATCATTGATATAGGAGGGGTCTCTTCAAGACCGGGTAGTGAACCTGTGGGTGAGGATGAGGAGCTAAGAAGAGTTAAGCCTATCATTGATGAAGCATATAAAGAAAAGTTGTATGAAAAAGCCCTTTTTTCACTTGATAGCTACTCCCCGAAATGCTTGGAGTATGCACTAACACACGGTTTTAAGATAGTAAATGATATAACCGCTTTATCAAATGATGAGGTAGCCAAGATAGCGGCAAAATATAAAGCAAAAGTAGTTTTGATGCATATGAAAGGAACTCCAAAAGATATGCAAAAAAATCCTACCTATGATGATGTGCTTTTGGAGGTTTATGAGTTTTTTCAAAAGAGGATAGAAAAGGCAAAAAGTTTCGGCATTAAAGATATCGTACTTGATATAGGTATAGGATTTGGTAAAAAACTCGAACACAATCTTTTACTTTTAAAGCATTTGGAATACTTCTTATCTTTGGGATATCCTCTCTTGGTGGGAGCAAGCAGAAAGTCCATGATAGACATGATAACTCCAAGCGAAGTACAAGAGAGACTTTCCGGCACTTTGGTACTTCACCTAAAAGCAGTTCAAAACGGAGCAAGTATCATAAGATGCCACGATGTTAAAGAGCATTATCAGGCTCTTAAGGTCGAGGAGGCTTTTAAAAGAGTTATCTGACTTTTACTCCCTCAAGCTCTAAAAGTTTCTTTTTTATATCAAGTCCACCGCTAAAGCCTCCCATGGAGCCGTTTTTTGCTATGACTCTGTGGCATGGAATAATAATGGCTATGGGGTTTTTTCCGTTGGCATTTCCTACTGCTCTTGAAGCTTTAGGGTTGCCGACTCTTTTGGCTAACTCCTGATAACTTATGGTTGAGCCGTAAGGGATTTGTAAAAGCCTTGAGTAAACCCTTTTTTGAAAAGGAGTACCGCTTAACTTCAAGGGAATATCAAAGCTTTTCAACTCTTTGTTGAAGTATTTTTCAAGCTGAATGATAACATTTTGAAAAACTGTTTTATTCTCTATCCAGCTTTTTTCCAAAGGAGTGTTTTTATAAAATTCCAGTCCGTAAAGCTCTGTTTCGTTGCCATACAAAAGAATTTTTCCGATAAGTTCACTTTCAAAAATAGTATAAAACATAATTTTTAGCCTTTATAGGGTATAATTATATTATAGAAAAATAACCTTAAAAGAGATAAAAATGACCCCAAAAGAGTATAAAAAAAATGTTGAGCTTTTAAAAAAATGGGCTGAAGCTTACTATAGAGAAGACAATCCGGTTGTAAGTGATGAAGTGTATGATAAACTCTACCATGCTGTTGAAAAGTTTGAAGAAGAGCATCCTGAGCTTGTAGACCCAAACTCACCTACTCAAAAAGTGGGCGGAGAAGTTTTGGATGAATTTGAAAAAGCCAGGCACTTGAGTAGAATGTGGTCTATGGAAGATGTTTTTAATGAAAAAGAGCTTGAAGAGTGGATACAAAGAGTTTATAAAAATGTAGGAATTTGTGAATTTTACTGTGAGCCCAAATTTGACGGAGCAAGTTTAAATCTCATCTATGAAAACGGAAAACTAAAACAGGCTATCACCAGAGGTGACGGTGTCATAGGTGAAGATGTAACTCACAACGCAAAAGCTATCAAATCGATACCAAAAAACATAGAGTATCAACCTCTTATAGAGATAAGAGGTGAAGTTTTGATGCCAAAAGATGAGTTTGACAGATTAAATAACGAGAGAGCAAAAAAAGGAGAACCTCTCTTTGCCAATCCACGAAATGCGGCAGCAGGAAGTATGAGACAGCTTGACAGTTCCATAACCGCTAAAAGAAAGCTTATCTTCCAAACATGGGGAGTAGGGCAAAACTCTTTGGAGTATAAAAAACTTTTTGATATGATGGATTTTGTTTACGCTCTGGGATTTAATGAGCCTCCAAAGAGAAAAGTGTGTGAAAAAATAGATGAGATAGAAAATTTATATAAAGAGTTTGTCAAGATTAGAGATACATTACCTGTGATGCTTGATGGAATGGTGGTAAAAGTAAATGACATATCTTTGGAAGAGAAGTTGGGCTATACAGTAAAATATCCCAGATGGATGTGCGCTTATAAGTTTCCGGCTATCGAAAAGATGACAAAGATAAAAGATATCATTTCTCAAGTAGGAAGAACCGGTGTAGTAACACCTGTAGCAGTAGTTGAGCCGGTAAATATCGAAGGAGTTGTGGTAGAAAGAGCTACACTTCATAATTTTGATGAGATAAAAAGAAAAGATATTCGCATAGGCGACACTGTTATCATCATACGAAGCGGTGATGTTATACCAAAAATAACCAAAGTTCTAACCGAGTATAGAGACGGTGATGAAAAGATTGTTCAAAGACCTACTCATTGTCCGGTATGTGGAAGTGAACTTTTGGATGAAGGTATACTTTTAAAATGCCAAAATCTTTTATGTGAAGCAAGAGTGGTAAACTCCATCATATACTTTGCAAGCAAGCAGTGTCTGGACATAGAAGGGTTGGGCGATAAGATAGTAAAACTTTTATATGATGAGGGGCTGGTAAAAAGCGTACTCGATCTTTTCCGTCTTAAAAAAGAGGATTTATTAAAACTGGAGGGTTTTAAAGAGAAAAAAGTAAACAATCTTTTAAATGCGATAGAGGGTGTAAAAGGAGCTGAGTGCTGGAGATTTGTTAATGCTCTAGGGATTGAGCATATTGGAGAAGTGGCAAGCAAGAAGATTTGTCAAAGATTTGGAGTTGATTTTTTAAATGCCACAAAAGAGGAGTTGCTGGGCATTGACGGTTTTGGCGAAGAGATGGCCGAGTCATTTTTGGAATTTTTAAGAGTAAACAAAGAGTTAGTAAACAAACTGCTTTCGATAATAGCTCCAAAAAGTCCTGAAATAAAAGAGGTAAAAGAGTCCTATTTTACAGGAAAAACCATAGTATTGACCGGTACTATGAGTGAGCCGAGAGATAAGATAAAAGAGGAACTTGAAAATTTGGGTGCCAAAGTAACAAACTCTGTAAGCAAAAAAACAGACTTTGTTGTATATGGTGAAGATGCCGGAAGCAAGCTTGAAAAGGCTAAAAAACTGGGTGTTAAGACAATAAGTGAAAGTGAAATGAGAGAGAGGATGGGTGAGTGAATGAAACAAAGCGGCTTGATATCTTTTTGGTTGAACAGGGTTTTTTTGAGAGTCGCAACAAAGCAAGTGAAGCCATAAAAGGCAGAAATGTCAAAATAGATGGTAAAATCATTACCAAACCGGCTTACATTGTTGAAAAAGATTCAAAAGTTGAGTTGCTTCAAGAGAAGAGTTATGTAAGCAGGGCAGGATATAAACTAAAAGAGTTTTTAAAAGAGAGTGATATTGATATAAATGATAAAATCTGTCTGGATATCGGAAGCAGTACAGGCGGATTTACCGAAGTATTGCTTGAATATGGTGCCAAAGAGGTTTATGCCGTAGATGTCGGAAGCAATCAGCTTCATCAAAAACTAAAAGATGACAAAAGAGTTAAATCTTTTGAAAAATGCGATATAAGAGAGTTTAAAAGTGGCAAAAAGTTTGATATTGTAACTTGTGATGTATCGTTTGTGGGGGTTTTATATATACTTCCAAAGATAAAAGAACTTTCAAATGATAAAATTATACTTCTTTTTAAGCCTCAGTTTGAAGTGGGAAAAGATGTAAAAAGAGATAAAAAAGGTGTCATAAAAGATAAAGATGCCATAAAAAGAGTCATGATGAGGTTTGAGTCGCTACTGGTAAGTGAAG
>JALVWW010000044.1 GCA_027023175.1 Campylobacterales bacterium | reverse complement strand
AGTATGATATAAAAGAAGCAATTTCTAAAAAAGAGTATGAAGTTGATTTTGATATAGAAAAGATTTATGAAGATGATGATATTCTCATCATAAACAAACCCCCTTTTTTGACAGTTCATCCGGCTCCTAGTGTAAAGGAGGCGACTCTTGTGGATTGGCTAAAACAGGAAAATTTTTCACTCTCAACCATAAGTGGTGAAGAGAGAAACGGTATAGTCCACAGAATTGACAAACAAACTAGTGGAGCTTTGGTAATAGCAAAAAATAACGAATCACACTTAGCACTTTCAAAACAGTTGGAAGACAAAAGTATGGGCAGGTATTATTTGGCTATCATAGATACCCCTTTGAAAGATAATATAATAGTAGAAAAAAGTATAGCCAGAAACAGAAAAAATAGACTCAAAATGGCTACAGATGAAAAAGGAAGAGTTGCAAAAAGTGCTTTTTTAAAACTGATAACTTCCAAAAATGAAAAAACCGAGTTGATTGCAGCGAAACTATTCACTGGCAGAACCCATCAGATAAGAGTGCACTTAAACACTCTCTCTCGCCATATTTTAGGTGATGATTTATACGGCTTTAAGAGCAAAGAGGGTAAAATAAAAAGAGTAATGTTGCATGCATATATACTTTATCTTATTCATCCCAAATCCAAGAAAAAGATATATGTAAAAGCACCTTTGATAGAAGATTTTAAAGATATTTTAGAAAAAAATTTTATAATGGAGAAAGTATATGAAAAAATTGATACTGATTATATCATCCATAGTTTTGACACTTGTTTTTAGCGGATGCCAAAATATAGTACCCACTCCTCCAAAGAGGACAATAGACCCAAATATGCCAATTGTTAAGGATATAAAGATATTGACTGATATGACAGAAGTTGCTTTTGAATGGACTCCTATATATACTTCCAATATAAAAGGATACCATTTATACAGATCAGATCCCCTAAAAAAAGATGGCAAACTGCATTTGATAGCTACTATAGATGACAGATATGTATCCCATTATGTTGATACAAAATTAGTTCCCGGAACTGTGTACTACTACAGAATGTCAACTTTTACCGATGAAAACAGAGAGTCTGAACCAAGCAGTGTTGTAGAGGCCAAAACCATGCCTTTGCTTGCTTCAGTTCCTTTTATAAAGGCGATTTCAGGATTGCCTCATAGGATAAAAATCATATGGAGACCTCATCCAAATCCAAGAGTTGCGGCTTATATCATACAAAGAAATGATTTGACAAACCTTGAATGGCACGATATAGCAACAATAGATGGAAGACTCAATGCCGAATACATTGACAAAGGTTTAAAGGATAATAAGAGTTACAGATACAGAGTAAAAGTTAAAACATACGATGGTATCATCTCTACTCCTAGCGATGTGGTAGAGGGTAATACAAAACCTTTGCCTCCGATAGTATCGGGAGTTAGAGCAAGCAGAGATTTGCCTAAAAGGATAGAAATTACTTGGCAAAAAAGCCCAAAGAAAGATGTGGTTTATTACAATGTGTATAGAGCCATAACACCATATCTTTTTTATACATACCTTGCAAAAACAGCTGATAATAAATTTGTTGATATGATAGGAAAGGACGGAGTTGCAAGGTATTACAAAGTAACGGCTGTAGATAATGAAGGACTTGAATCTTTAAAGCAGGAAAATCCCGTAATGGGTACGACACTTGCTAAACCCGCAAGTCCGGTATTGACAAATGTAGTAATGGATGGAAATTTTGTGAAAATAACATGGAAGAGTGGCGACAATAGAGCAGTCAAATATACTGTTATCAAGACATACAACGAAGGTTTTTCACAAAAAAAAATAAGATATATAAATATATATGACAATATCTATATAGATAAAGACATAGCCCCGGGTAAAAGCTACTCTTATTCTATTATAGCAGTAGATAAATATGGCATAGAGTCCAAGCCCACAGAAGAAGTCAGTATAGATGTACCAAAACAGGATAATATCAACTAATGCCCAACGCACATGTAAAAAAGAGCGTTTTGCTTGATTTTCCCTATAGTTATAATGATTTTACTTTTGGTTTTAAAGCCGAGTCAAAGTATGATACTTTGATATCAGTAAGCCATAAAAATGAAAAGTTTTTTTTATGCCTGGTTGAAAAAGATGATAAGTTTTTGATAAAAGCGGATAAATTGACAAGGCCGACAAATGTAAAAAATTTACAAGATGCTTTACACGCTTTTATCAAAGCAAACAATTTGAGCATAATCTCTTCCAATATATATTCAAAAAAAAATCATTTAAAAACAAAACCAGAATTTTTAAAGGATATCAAGGATTTTATAGGGTTTAGTCCAAACAGTGAAATGGAGATAGAGATAGGATTTGGCAGTGGCAGACACTTGCTTCATCTTGCCAGGCAAAACCCGCAAAAGATTTTTTTAGGTATTGAGATACACAAGCCATCCATTGAGCAAGTCTTGAAACAGTGCCAATTGCAAAATATTGGAAATATAATGGTTTTGGATTATGATGCAAGAATAGTGCTTGAAGTTTTAAGCTCAAATAGTGTTGATAAGATATATGTTCACTTTCCAGTCCCTTGGGATAAAAAACCTCACAGAAGAGTTATAAGTAAAGATTTTTTAGAAGTTGCACTCAGAGTATTGAAAAAAGGCGGAAAACTCGAGCTTAGAACTGATAGTGAAAAATATTTTAAATATTCCTGTGAGCTGTTTTTGTCTTTAAACAGGTGTGAATTTAGTGTCAAAAAAAATAGTAATCTTGAAATATCAAGCAAATATGAAGAGAGATGGAAAAAAATGCAGAAAAATATATATGACTTGCATTTGACAAACTTGGAAACTTCTGAGAATAAAAAAGCTTACAATATTGAAAGTTTTGATAAAGAGGTTGATTTTAAAAAAATATATGAAAAATTTAACAATAAAACCATAAAAAAAGAGGGATATTTTGTCCATTTTGAAAATATTTACAAAATTGATGAAAATTCCGGTATATTAAAGCTCTCTTTCGGAGCATACAATAGACCTGAGCATAAATATATGCTGATAAAAAACTCTCAGGTATCTTACCTGCCAAATGCGGTCCTGCCGATATGGCAAAACAAAGAATCAAATAAAATTATAAAAGAGTATTTGTATGAACAATGAAGAAAAAAGCAGTGTAATTATAGCTGAAAACCTTTCGCTCTCATATAAAAAAAATGAACCGATTTTACAAAATATCACTTTAAATATAAAAACAAAAGATTTTGTTTTTATAACAGGAAAAAGCGGTAGTGGTAAATCAACTTTTTTAAAATCTCTTTATGCTGTTTTATTACCGAGGATGGGAAAGTTAAATGTATGTGGAATCGAATTGAACAATATCTCAACTCCTAACAAAAACTTCCTTAGAAAACATTTGGGAGTAGTTTTTCAGGATTATAAACTCATTAACAACTGGACGATAGAAAAAAATGTGATGCTCCCACTTTTTATAGCGGGCTTTTCCAAAGAGGTGTGTCTTTCACAGGCTCACAAACTTTTAAAACATGTAAAACTTTTGCATAAAGCAGACAAATATCCACCGGAGCTTAGCGGTGGAGAACAGCAGCGTGCGGCAGTCGCAAGAGCTTTGGCTCATAATCCTGTTCTTATCCTTGCAGATGAACCTACAGGCAATCTTGATGATTATTCAAGTGGAGTTATATGGGATCTTTTAAAAGGCGCTAACGAACAATTGGGAACTACCATAGTAACCGTTACACACAGGATACCTTCACTTTTAAGAGTAAATTACAGGCACTTTATTATAGACAACGGAGGTATGGATGAAATTTGTTAAGTATCATATTTCCATAATACTGCCTCTGTTTCTACTTCTTTTTTCTATTGAAAGCTTTTTTGTTTTAAAGGGTGTTATAGATAATTATGAAAAAAAGTTAAGCAGTGAATACTCTATAGTTGTAGTATCAAAAGTGCCTCTGGATGAAAAAAGCATCAAAAAAGAGATAAAATATTTTTCCTCTTTAAAATTGAGTGATACTGACACTCTGATAAACTCTTTAAAAAGTAGTATGGGAGAAAAAAATCTTCAAAAACTAAAAAATGCACTCCCTCTTTTTTATTCGATAAAATTAAACCATTTGCCTACTGAAAAAGAGTTAAACGGTATAAGGGAAAAACTTTTAAAATATACCGGTGTTGAAAAAGTTGTGACATTTAAAAGAAGCTACAGTAAATTCTATAATTTTCTAATTTTTGATAAAGCATTACTAATGTATTTCACAGTTTTGGTGATGATAATAGTACTTCTGCTTATCATAAAACAGGCTGAAGTATGGATTTACGAGCATAAGCAGAGATTTGAAATTATGTCAATACTCGGAGCCCCTTTTTGGATGAAAAGTGCCATGCTTTACAGAGTGGTGATAGTTGATGCTATTATCAGCTCACTAAGTGTCTGGGCAATATTTTTCTACCTTCTACATAGTGCAAAAT
>JALVWW010000043.1 GCA_027023175.1 Campylobacterales bacterium | reverse complement strand
CCTTTAATGGCATTTACAAATTCATATCCGCTTCCCTGCTCCATTGGCTCAAGTTTCAAGAATACATGACCATACTGACCTCTACCACCGCTTTGCTTGGCATATTTATACTCTTGATCAACCGGCATTTTTATAGTTTCTCTATAAGCAACTTGAGGTTGTCCGACTTCAGCATCAACTTTAAACTCTCTAAGCATTCTATCAACAAGTATCTCAAGGTGAAGCTCACCCATACCGCTGATGATAGTCTGACCGCTTTCTTCGTCAGTTTGGACTCTAAAACTCGGATCTTCTTGAGCCAGTTTTTGTAGTGCTATACCCATTTTCTCCTGGTCAGCTTTGGTTTTAGGCTCAACTGCGACTGAGATAACAGGGTCAGGAAAATCCATTTTTTCCAAAATTACTTTATCTTTTTCATCTGCGAGAGTATCACCCGTAAGAGTATCTTTTAGACCTACAACTGCACCGATTTCACCTGCATAAAGCTCTTTTATCTCTTCTCTTTTATTTGAGTGCATTTTTAAAAGTCTTCCGACTCTCTCTTTTTTACCCTTGGTAGTATTGTAAACATAACTACCACTCTCAAGTACACCTCTATAAACTCTTATGAAAGTCAACTGTCCTACAAATGGGTCAGTCATAATCTTGAAAGCTAGTGCGGCAAAAGGACCGTCATCAGTTGATGTTACTTCAGTTTTTGTTCCATCCTCATATTCACCTCTTATATGGGCAACTTCTGTCGGAGCCGGCATATACTCTACAACCGCATCAAGAAGTGGTTGAACACCTTTGTTTTTAAAGGCGGTACCGCAAGTCATAGGAACCAAGTCAAGACTTAAACATCCAGCTTTTATACCTTTTTTTATCTCTTCTACTGTTAACTCTTCACCGCCAAGATATTTTTCCATCAACTCGTCATCTGTTTCCGAAACGGCTTCAATAAGTTTTTCTCTATACTCTTCAGCTTTTTCTTGAAGATCTGCTGGAATATCGACTACTTCATATTTTGAACCCATTGCAGCTTCATCTTCCCAAACATAGGCTTTCATCTCTACCAAATCAATAACACCTTTGAAGTTGTCTTCTGCACCTATTGGAAGCTGGATCGGGACAGGATTGGCTTTTAGTCTCTCTTTTATCTGTCTTTCAACTTCATAAAAATTTGCTCCAACTCTATCCATTTTGTTAACAAAAACCATTCTTGGAACTTCATATCTGTTTGCCTGTCTCCAAACTGTTTCACTTTGAGGTTGAACTCCGCCTACTGCACAAAAAACTGCAACAGCACCATCTAGTACTCTCATACTTCTTTCAACTTCAATAGTAAAGTCAACGTGTCCCGGAGTATCTATGATATTTATCTGATGGTCTTTCCAAAAACAGGTAGTTGCAGCGGAAGTAATGGTGATACCTCTTTCTTTTTCCTGTTCCATCCAGTCCATTGTAGCAGCACCGTCATGAACTTCACCTATTTTATGGCTTATACCTGTATAAAACAGAATTCTTTCTGTAGTTGTTGTTTTTCCTGCATCAATATGTGCAGCAATTCCTATATTTCTAACTCTTTGAATGGGTGTTTTTCTTGCCATTATATTTTCCTTTTATTACCAAGCATAGTGAGCAAATGCTTTATTTGCTTCAGCCATTTTATAGGTATCCTCTTTCTTCTTATAAGCCGCACCCCTACTGTTAGCCGCATCAAGAAGCTCATTTGCAAGTCTGTCTTTCATAAGTCTTTCGCTTCTTCTTCTTGCATAAGTTATAAGCCATCTGATAGCCAATGACTGCTGACGTGCAGGTCTAACCTCTATTGGAACTTGATAAGTAGCACCGCCTACTCTTCTACTTTTAACTTCCATTACAGGCTTGATATTTTCGATGGCTGCATTAAATACATCGATGCCTTTTTCTTCACCCTTTTTCTCAATGGTTTCAAGTGCATCATAAAATATTTTTGTAGCTATACTCTTTTTTCCGTCTTTCATAAGTGAATTGATAAATTTTGTGATTATTTTACTGTTGTATATCGGATCAGGTAGTACTTCTCTGACCTGTGCTCTTCTTCTTCTCATTTATATTCCTTCAATATTAAATTTACTCAAGTATTAGCCATAAAGGCTAAACCTGTTTAGCTATGTGTTATTTAGGTCTTTTTGTACCGTATTTACTTCTAGCAACTTTTCTATTTGCAACACCTGCGGCATCCAAAGCACCTCTTACGATATGGTACTTAACACCGGGTAAATCTTTTACTCTTCCGCCTCTGACTAGTACGATGGAGTGCTCTTGAAGGTTATGTCCTTCACCTCCAATATAACTAATTACTTCAAACCCTGAAGTAAGTCTGACTTTTGCTACTTTTCTAAGAGCTGAGTTAGGTTTTTTTGGAGTTGTAGTATAAACTCTTGTACAAACACCTCTTCTTTGAGGACACTTTACAAGTGCCGGTGATTTGGACTTTTTGATCACCTTTTTCCTCTCTCTTCTTACCAATTGATTGATGGTAGGCACATCTTTTCCTTTTTTTTAAATTTTATTTAATGGACACAATTATCCAAAAATAGACGGTATTTTATCTTTTTATAGCTTTTATTTTTATTAAATTAAGCTGATATTCAGAAAAATACCGTCTATAACCTAAGCCTTATACTGCCTCTTTTGCAGTTATTTTAAACTCTCTGTCTTTATAAAGACCCGTTCCAACCGGAATAGTTCTTCCTAGGATTACATTCTCTTTCAAATCCTCAAGATAGTCAATCTTTGCAGCAATACTTGCCTCAGTCAAAACTTTTGTAGTCTCTTGGAATGATGCTGAAGATATGATAGAATCACTTCCTATGGCAGCTCTTGTTACACCAAGAAGTACCGGTTCGGCTATAGCAGGCTCCCCACCTATTTTTATGATTCTTTCATTTTCCTCTTTAAATCTTCTTCTGCTTATCAAATCTCCAACTATTAGCTTTGTATTTCCGCTGTCAACAATTTTAACCTGTCTTAACATTTGAGATACTATAACCTCGATATGTTTATCGCTTATGGCAACACCCTGAGACCTGTAAACCTGCTGAATCTCACTGATGATATATGTATGAAGTGCTTTTTCACCAAGGATTCTCAAGATATCGTGACTTGATATGATACCGTCTGTCAACTGTTCGCCGGCATGAACAAATTCACCTTCATGAACAAATATTTGGTGATTTTTATCTACAAGATATTCATAAGATTTTCCAACAGGAGTATCTATGATAATTCTCTCTTTGTTCCTTAAAGGTTTACCAAATCTGATAGTACCGTCAACCTCTGCTATTACAGCGGCATTTTTTGGTCGTCTTGCTTCAAAAAGTTCACTGACTCTTGGAAGACCACCGGTAATATCTTTTGATTTTGCAACAGCTTTAGGAGTTCTTCCTATAATATCAGCCTGCTCTACTTTATCGCCGTTTTGAACAAATATCGCAGTCTTTGGATCTAATTGGTATCTTAAAATCTCGCCTTTGTCAGTTGCTAAAACAAGCGTAGGTTTAACTCCGCTTGGAAGATACTCGTTTACTACAAGCCTACTTTGACCTGTAAGTTCATCAAACTGCTCATCCACAGTAATTCCCGGTGTTATATCCTCAAATGTAACAGTACCGCTCTCCTCGGCAATTATAGGAGTTGAGTAAGGATCCCATTCAGCTATGATAGTTTGCTCACTGCTTGAAGGAACTGCTATCTTATCACCTTTTTTAATATTTGAGTTATCTTCAAAATTAATTATAGAGTTTCTAGGCAAATAGTACCTGATAGCTTCTCTTCCTTCGTCATCAGCGATAACCGCAAAAAGTCCTTTTTCTATAACCTTGTGACCTTTTTCTATGGCATTGAATCTCTCTAAGTAATCACCGGTTAACTTATAATATTTTATTACTCCCGTTGCCTTTGATGTAATGGTTTGCACAACAGGCTCACCATCATTTACTTTAAGTTCACTGGCATACGGAATCCTGTTTGGTATATTCCATCCCTCTTTTATAACTTCTACAATACTTTCATTTTTAGCGATTTTATCCCCGCTTTTATATGGAATCAGGAATTTACCCTCAACTTTACCGCCAACACCTGCAAGTTCGTTTGGTTTTGCAATATCATTTTTTCTTAGTATATATTTGATGGTTTCTTTCTCATTTTTAACAATGACATTCGTTTCATCATGGATATTGTTTATTTCTATTACACCATCAATTGTTGACTTGATTTTTGGCTCAACCAACAATATACCTGCATTTCTTCTGTTTGCAACTATTAACTTACCGGTTTTATTTTTATAGGTTTTTAGATTGTAATATCTTATAAAACCCTCTTTTTTAGCTGTAACTTGTCTATCTTGAGCTTCAGTTGAAGCAGTTCCACCTATATGGAATGTTCTTAGTGTCAACTGAGTTCCAGGCTCACCGATAGATTGAGCTGAAAGTATTCCAACAGCTTCACCCGGTTTTACAAGTTTGCCTT